>NZ_JBJJLN010000023.1:0-69005 GCF_046230725.1 Pseudomonas sp. KCJK9000
CTCGGCCACATCTTATCCTTGAGCAAGTTCCGCCAGATGGGCTGTTACTTCTTCGCTTTTTAGCACCAGAACATCACCCTCCAGCGAGTCGAGCACCACTTCTGCGGTATTGCCTATCAGTGCCCCGGAAACTCCGCCGCGCGCGACGGTACCGATCACCGTAACAACTGCATTCAACTTCTTCTCGAAGTATGGGATCAATACATCGGCGGGGCCTTCCGCGACGTGTAGGTGATCTTCGCTGATATCAAATTGCGCTTGGAACGCTCTGCAGGCTTCTCGGTAGCGCTTTTCAATCGTATCGGTAAGTTGATACACGGGATCGGCTGCTGAAAGCATAGGGGAGGGGTGGGCACTGACCACATGCAGGGCCCCCTTGGCCAAGCCAGCAATTCCATAGCCATGGTCGACAATGCTGGCATGCAATCGACGGTGATCCTCATCCTGGTTGCCGACATCCACCGCCGCCAAGATCACACCGCCCGTCCAAGGCCGCTCGCTCTTGACCATCAATACAGCGCAAGGGCACTGGCGGAGGAGCTTCCAGTCGCTAGGCGTCAATAGTGCTTTTTTGAGTGGATTATCCGGTCGATGCTCCTTGATGACCAACTCGCAACCTTCGGCTTGCTGCACCGCGATGATCGACTCATGCAGGGTTTCGTGCCAGGTCTGCTCATAGGTGACATCATCGTAACCATCTTCGCGCAGCTGGTTACCGAGCAGACTTAGGAGGGCGCTATGGTCGTGCTTCTTGTCACACATCACCAAGTGCAGACGGGCACCGGTCACACCAGCGATCAGTTTGGCTCGCGTCAGTGCAAGGCTGTGGGCATGTTCGGGGTCAAGGACGACCAGAATGCTACGAACCGCTTGCATGGTGAGAACTCCTTTCTGGGGATAGGCATGCCTGACTATAGTCGGCGCCTCTCGTATCGCCGTTTGATGTACATCAAGCATAGTCACTGGTGCTGCATGCCACCGTCGGTATAATCGCCGGTCTTGCCTGTCCAGTGTGGTTGTTCGCATATGTCCCTGATCCCCGAAATCGAAGCTTTTCTCGGCTGCCCGACCCCAGATGCCTGGATAGAGGCAGCACTTGCCGACCAGCAAACCTTGCTGATCGATCATAAGAACTGCGAATTCAAGGCTGCCAGCACCGCGTTGAGCCTCATTGCCAAATACAACACCCACTTGGATCTGATAAACATGATGTCGCGGCTGGCACGGGAAGAGCTGGTGCATCACGAACAGGTGTTGCGCTTGATGAAGCGTCGAGGAGTGCCCTTGCGACCGGTATCGGCCGGCCGTTACGCTTCAGGTCTGCGTCGATTGGTGCGTGCCCATGAGCCGGCCAAGCTGGTTGATACTCTGGTAGTTGGGGCATTCATCGAAGCGCGTAGCTGCGAGCGTTTTGCAGCCTTGGTGCCTCACTTGGATGAAGAACTCGGCGGTTTCTACCACGGCCTGCTAAAGAGCGAGGCACGTCACTACCAAGGCTACCTGAAGCTGGCCCACCAGTATGGTGACGAGACGGATATTGACCGCCGCATCACCCTAGTTCGTGAGGCTGAGGCCGAACTCATCACGTCACCGGACCAGGAACTACGTTTTCACAGCGGAATTCCCATGGTCCAGGCTGCCTGAGATTCAATGGCGACGCCCCAAAATCAAACCCATTACCAAACCCAGGCCGGCTGACACTGCAACGGTCTGCCATGGATGGCCACCAATATAATTTTCGGTGGCCTCAACCGCCGGCTGCGCCTTGGCGCGTACCTGGCCGGCAGCCTGGCCTGCCTGACGCAGTTTCAGGCTGATCTGAGCCCGTAGGGTTTCAGCTTCTTCACCCACCAATGTGGCGCTCTGGCTGAGCAGCTTTTCCGATTCCTCGATCAATGCCTGCAGCTCACTGAATACTTGATCCTTGATCTGATCATTGTCGGGCAAAGCGGTTTTTTTTCGAGCCATGAACACGTCCTCGTCGATGCAGTGGTTTGTACAATGGATGCCGGCACGCCAGGAAAGTTGCGATGGCTTTGTCGTTGATACACCGTCACGGTGTAATATAGCGCCCGTGTTCAACAGGCAGGTGCATCCATGAGTTTCAATCTGGCCAACATGAGCTTCGAGGAACGGGCGCAGATCGAGGCGCAAAAGGCCCGGCTGTTCGAGATGTGGAAGAACAACCTAGGTAAGGCCAAGGGCGAGGCCGCCCGGCTGATCGCTGAAAAATCTCGCCGCAAGGGCAAGTGGGCAGAGTGGGTGCGTACCGAGCTCGACAGCATGTCACCACCCGAGTACGCCGATATGGTGCGCAGCGAGGTCAACAAAATGATGGCCGCAGCCAGCGCAAATCGTTGATACGGCCCTTACCAGTAAAGGCTGCCATCTTTGGGCAGGTCTAGTTTGCCCTCGTCCGTGAAGCGGACGGTGCCCAGCGGGCCTGCGGCGAACTTGCCGCGAAGCTTGTAAGGTAGTCCCTGCAACGAATCAAGCTTGCCCAACCCATAGGCCTGACGCAGGAAGGCGAATGCTGTGACGCTCACAGGTACTACGATTACGCCTTCGTCGTAGCGGCCGATATGCCCTTGCTGGTCACTGACGCCTGCTGCCAGCGGCTGGCCGTTGACCTCCAGGTTCAGGGCTACGCCGCTGTAGTCGATGGCCGCCTCGTTTGGGTTTTGTACCCTTAGCTTAATGGCCATGCGCATCTCCAGCTCTTGCCCTGGTAAAGGTTCGACGCCGATCACACTGATGTTGAGCGGGTCATGGGCCTGGAACAGTGCGCAGGCACTGAGGCCGCTTGCCAGAAACAGAGCCAGGAGCATGCGGACATAACGGGGCAAACGGGCAGCCATGGTAAGTACCTTGCCGACGAAGTTGAGGCCGCAGTGTGTCAAATGCACGTCAGCGTTGAAAGTACCCGGTGTTATGAAAGATACTGTTTCTCATTAACGCCCGATAATTCATCTTACTGGCAGCACCTCCACCTCATGCTGACATCACCCGCGTCCGGTTTGCTGGCAAGTTTCCAAGAGCATTACGACGACCTTTTGCGTTTTCTTACCCGGCGCATGAGTGATCGGCAGCGTGCAGCTGACGTGGCTCAGGAAACTTATCTCAAACTGCTGAAGATCGACGAACAATCGGTGGCCGTACTCCATGCGCGTAGTTTCATCTTTCGCGTGGCTGCAAACCTGGCCATCGATGCATTGCGCCGCGAACAACGCATTGCCGCCAGCCACAATGAAAGCGATGTCACATGCGAGGTTGCGTGTACACGGCCTGCCCCGGAGGCGACTTTGCTCGCGCGTGAGCGCTTGCAGATCCTGGATGAGGCGCTAATGCAACTGCCTGCCAATGCGCGTCAGGCGCTATTGCTGAACCGGGTCGATGGCCTGACCCACGCACAGATTGCACAGCGACTGGGTGTTTCCGAAAGCATGGTGGCAAAATACATCGGCCAAGCGCTGCGCCATTGTCGCGACTGGCTCAAGCACAACCATGACTGACAGGTTGACCATGCCTTCTCCTCAGCCCATCTGCAACTTGTCCGACGATGCCCTCGACTGGCAGGTGCTGCTGCACTCAGGCCATGCTAGCCCGGCCGACCGGGAACGTTACCAGCGTTGGTGCCAATTGAGCCCGGCTCATGCCGAAGCCGGACGCGAAGCCGAGGGGCTGTGGGAAGAAATCGGCCACGCGCCAATTTCCCAAGGGCAGGCGACGGTCCCTGAGCCCCGCAGCAAGCGCCGCTGGGCAATGAGCATCGCTGCCTCGCTGGTATTGCTGATCGTAGGCTACAGCGGCTGGCAGCAGATCCCTGTTTGGATGGCGGACTACCACACGGCCATTGGCGAACAACAACGCGTGACCTTGGCCGACGGATCGCAGGTTACGCTCAACAGCGCAAGTGCCTTGAGCGTGGCTTTTAGTGCAGGTGAGCGCCGGGTGAAGCTGCAAGCGGGTGAGGCGTTGTTCGAAACTGCTGATGATCCACGGCCTTTCGTGGTCGAAACCGCAGGGCAGCCGGTGCAAAGCCGCGCTGCAACCTTCAGTGTGCGTCGTAACGGCCAGGTGGTAGTGGCCCAGGGCAGCGCCAGTATCGGCGGGCTTCCCCTGGCCGTCGCCGCCGACGCCGAGGCACAGACAGCCTGGCAGCGCGGCAAGCTGATATTCAATGGCAAACCGCTGCGCCAGGTGCTCGCGGAGCTTGAGCGCTACCAGCACGGACGAATCGTGCTGTCCGATAGCACGTTGGGGGCCCTGCAAATCAGTGGTGTCTTCGACCTGAACGACCCTCAAGCGCTGCTGCACACCCTTGAGCAGCGCTACGGCATCAAGGTCACTCATCTGCCATGGCTGGCCGTGGTGCATTGATTCTGTAAAAAATAATCAGAAATTTTCTCATTTGGTGCTGCAAGTTTGGCTGTGCCAGATCGTCGTAGTGGGACTGATCAGTAACCCATTCTCAATTACGACTTGTCTGGAAGCTCATTCGTGTCTTTTATGCCCAAGCCTTACCACCGTCGCGGAAGTCGTCTTCACCTCGCCTTGATGTCCTGCAGTGCGCTGGCCGTGCTTTCCGGCCCCATCCAGGGGTGGGCGGCCTCCGATGGGGTCGCACATACCCAGGCCCGTCTAGTTCAACTGGACCTGCCGGTGCAGCCACTGGATCAGGCTCTGACTACCTTTGCCGACCAGGCGGGTTTGCAACTGTTGTACACCACGGGTGAGGTAGCTGGGTTTAGCAGCCCGGCGCTGCAAGGCAGTTACAGCGTCGAGCAGGCGTTGCAATTGCTGCTCGCAGGCAGCGGCATGGCTTGGCAGTTCACCGATGCGCGTACGGTCACCTTGCGCACGGCCGTGCCTGTTGCGCAGGCGGTCAACCTCAAACCCATCGAAGTCAGCGTCGCTTCGCGCACCAGCACCGCCATCAGTGAAATACCCGGTACAGTGTGGGTCGTAGACCAACAGCAACTGCGTGAACAGATCGATAGCGGCGTCAGCCTCAAGGAGGCCATCGGCAAGCTCGTACCGGGCCTGGACCTGGCTCCCGAAGGGCGAACCAACTATGGCCAGAACATGCGTGGGCGCAATGTGCTGGTGATGATCGACGGTGTCAGTCAGAACAGCTCGCGCGGGCTTTCACGCCAGTTCGACAGCATTTCACCGTTCAACGTCGAGCGCGTCGAGGTGCTCTCCGGGGCCAGTGCCATCTATGGCGGCGGCGCCACTGGCGGCATCATCAACATCGTCACCAAGAAGGGCGAACCAGGCCCGGCCCGCTTCGAAACCCAGTTGGGTGCGAGCTCCGGCTTCAACAACAGTGACGACTTCGCCACGCGTTTCGCCCAGTCGATCAGTGGCGGCAACGACCGAGTCAGCGCACGCCTTGGTGTTTCCGGCGAGCAGAACGAGGCGTTCTACGATGGCGCGGGCGAGCAGATTTTCATCGATAACACTCAGACCGACCTGCAATACAACCGTACGCTCGATGTGCTGGGCTCGCTTGGCTTGAAACTCACAGACCAACAGAGCCTTGATCTGCTGGCGCAGTATTACGATTCAGGCAATCACGGCAGCACTGGCATCTATTTTCCCAATCTGAACTACAACGCGCCCTCGGACCTGGAAGATGCCGAGCTGCGCAGCGGCTATTCCTCGGATCTGCAGCCGCGCACCCGACGTCTGCTGCTCAATGCCAACTATCACCATACCGATGTGCTTGGCCAGGATTTCTACCTGCAGGCCTCCTACCGCAAGGAAAACGACAACTTCTATCCATTTCCCTATTACAACCGGGCCACGCCGACCGGTTCGCGCGGGGTTTACTTTGCAGGCTCACAGCAGAATTTCGAAGTCAGCAGCCTCAAAGGGCTGTTCGCCAAGCAGTGGGATACGCTCAAGCTGACCTATGGCCTGGACCTTGATCGTGAGCGCTTCAGTGCCGACCAGACCACATTCGACGCCTGGACCTCATCCCAAAGCGGGGGCCTGGACCTGGACAAGCAGAGCAAGGCAGCGCGGTATCCCAGTTATCGTGTCGATGGTGTTTCGGTCTATGCCCAGCTCGACTGGCACGCCACCGACAACCTGACCTTGTCAGGCGGCGCCCGGCGCCAGCAAATGGACGTCGATGTCAGCGATTTCAAAGGCGTGCCGGGTGGCAGCAACGATTATGAGGTCAACCTGTACAATGCCGGCGCCATTTACGACTTCAAGAACGGCCATCAGCTGTGGGCCAATTACGGCGAAGGTTTCGACCTGCCGGACCCGGCGAAGTACTACGGTAAACCGGGCCTGAGCGTGGCGGACAACCCGCTGGCCGGCATCAAAAGCCGCCAGGTCGAGCTGGGTTGGCGTTATGCGGAACTGGACTGGGACGCGCAGGCGGCGCTGTATTACATTTGGTCTGACAAGATCATCAATGTCGACTCGCAGACTCTGACCATCGACGTCGAAGACCAGAAGAGCCGCGACTTCGGCTTTGAAGGCGCCTTGACCCGGCACTTCCAGACCGGCTGGGAAGCAGGCGGCACGCTGCACCTGACCCGGTCTGAGGAGAAGGGCGCCGATGGCGACTGGATCAAGCGCGATGCCCGCTATGCTTCACTGTCCAAGGCCACCGCATTCGTCGGTTACAAGGCGGATGGCCGCAGCGCCCGGCTGCAGGCCAATCACGCTTTCAGTCTCAAAGACGATGCCGACCATGAGATCGATGGCTACACCACCTTCGATTTGCTTGCCAGCCAGGACAGCGGTTTTGGCACCTTCAGTGCGGGCATCCAGAACTTGCTGGACAAGCGTTACAGCACGGTTTGGGGCCAACGGGCGACATTGTTCTATTCGCCGACCTATGGCCCGGCTTATCTGTATGACTACCAGGGCCGAGGGCGAACCTACACCCTGACCTGGAGCATGGCGTACTGATTGCTCAGGCCTCTGAAATCCTTGGTGGCCTGCGTGGCATCAACCTCGTGGGGATGGACCTTGTGGAAGTCGCGCCAGCCTATGACCATGCCGATATCACGGCCTTGGCTGGCGCCACTTTGGCCATGGAGATGCTTTGCCTATACGCGGCTCGGCACAAGGTCGATATTGCACGGTGATGCATTGACGTAAAGGTCTGGCCCATCGGGCTTATCTGAAACATCAGGAATCGCATTCATACTTTTGTCCCGAACCCCGCGCGCCTTAGGCTATCAAACTGCTTAAGGCGAGCATTTTCGTACAAGAGGTGAAGCATGAACCTTACATCCCCCGTGATGGCCATCACCTTGCTATGGTGCCTGCAAGCGCAGGCTGCGCCCTTGCAGCTTTCCGCGAGCAACAGTAACCCCTACAACAGCCCGATCCAGCGCGCTAACCCCAACAGCCGTCAGGGTAGCGTTCCGGCCGCCCCACCTGTTCGCGGCCCCTCCACAGCACCGACGTACCGCACACCAAACCTGGACAATCGTGGCATCGGCAACGGCGATAACCTGCGCCGCCAGCAGCAGGTGCCAAACCTGGAACCTTCCCGACCGCCGCGCGATAACCCACGTGCGCCTTGAGCCCATCTGCCAGAAAGGAATTCCGAATGATCCGAGCCACCTGGTTGACCACCCTGACAGTCGCCGCATTGCTGCCTTTGATTGCTCATGCGGCTCCAGAGCAACAGCTCCCCAGTGAAGAAGGCCAGCTCACCGTCAGCACTCTGGCTGATGGCCTGCGCTACCCCTGGGCATTGGCGTTTCTGCCAGGTGGCAAGGACATGCTGGTCACCGAGCGCTCTGGCAACCTTCGGGTAATCAGCGCCGAAGGCAAGGTCGGGCCGCCCATCAACGGAGTGCCCAAGGTCTGGAGCGAAGGCCAGGGCGGATTGCTCGATGTCGTGTTGTCGCCAGAGTTCGCAAAGGACCGCACGGTCTACCTGTCCTATGCCGAGCAGGGCAGTGATGGCAAGGCAGGCACGGCAGTGGGACGTGGCCAGTTGTCCGAAGATCGCGCCCGGCTGGACAACTTCAATGTGATCTTTCGCCAACAGCCCAAACTTTCTGTAGGCAACCATTTCGGTTCGCGGCTGGTGTTCGATCGCGACGGCTTCTTGTTCGTGGCTTTGGGCGAGAACAACCAGCGCCCCACCGCTCAAGATTTGGACAAACTTCAGGGCAAGGTCGTACGGATTCTGCCCGACGGTGAGATACCCAAGGATAATCCTTTCGTCGGCAAGCAAGGCGTGCGCCCGGAAGTCTGGTCGTTCGGCCACCGTAACCAACAGGGTGCCGCGCTCAACCCCTGGACTGGCAAGCTCTGGACCCACGAACATGGCCCGCGCGGTGGCGACGAAATCAACATCCCGGAGCCCGGCAAGAATTACGGCTGGCCGATTGCCACTCACGGTATCAACTATTCTCTGTTGCCCATTCCCGAGGCCAAGGGCAAGCATGTGGACGGTATGGTCGACCCGCACCATGTCTGGGAAAAATCGCCCGGTATCAGCGGCATGGCCTTCTACGACAGCCCGACCTTCAAGGCCTGGGATCACAACTTGTTCATAGGGGCTCTGGCATCTGAGTCGCTGATCCGCTTGCAGCTCGATGGCGACAAGGTTGTCCATGAAGAACGTTTGTTGGGTGAACTGAAAGCACGGATCCGCGACGTGCGGGTTGGGCCGGATGGCTACCTGTATGTGCTGACCGATGCCAAGGATGGTGCGCTGCTGAAAGTGGGGTTGAGTGACGGTTCAGAGGCCCTGTAAAGCGCTGGCGGCCGCTGCCATACAGTGACTTACCTCAAAACATGTTCAGTGTTAGTGGGGTCAGGTTTACCCGCAAAAGGGCCAGCCCATACAATGCAGCTCTCAATGGCCAAGCCTGCAGTCATGCAACCAGACCCACTGAATCTCTATCGCACGGCGATTACAGAACAAGGCTTTGCCGAGGACCCCGCGCAAGCCAAGGCTGTCGAGGCCCTGCAAGCTTGTTTCGAGGCGCTGCTAAAGGGTGACACGCCCCAGGGCCTGTACCTTTGGGGGCCAGTCGGGCGCGGCAAGACCTGGCTCATGGACCTCTTCCACCGCTGCCTGAGCGTGCCGTCCCGGCGCCAGCACTTTCACCACTTCATGGGCTGGGTTCACCAACGGCTGTTCCAGCTCAACGGTACCGCTGACCCTTTGCAGGCGCTGGCACGGGAGCTGGCCGGGCAGATCCGTGTCTTGTGCTTCGATGAGCTGTTCGTCAACGATATCGGGGATGCGATCATCCTCGGCCGCCTGTTCCAAGTGTTGTTCGATCACGGAGTGGTGATTGTCGCCACTTCCAATCAACCGCCTCACCAGCTGTATCGTGACGGCTTCAATCGCGAGCGCTTCCTACCTGCCATCGGCGCTATCGAGCGTCACATGCAGGTGCTCTCGGTGGCAGGCGACCACGACCATCGCCTGCATCCCGGCACACCGCTTCAGCGTTACTGGGTGGCCGAAGCAGGCAGCAAAGACCGGGCGCTGGAGAAGGTCTTCCAGCAGCTCAGCGGCGGCGACACCGGTAGCGACGCGCCGCTGCAGATCGGATCGCGGCAGATTGATGTGATCCGCAGCAGTGATCAGGCCGTATGGTGCCGCTTTAGCGAACTGTGCGAACGTCCATTGGCCGCGATGGATTTCATGGCCCTGTGCGACCGCTTTTCAGCGATTCTGGTCGAAGGTATTCCGGCTCTCGGGGCTCGGCAGCGCGCCGGGCGCATCGCCCGTGGCACCGAAGATGGTGCTGCGCGGGTCGCGGCCGGGGACCGTGAGTTGCCGATGCTGTCACCCAAGGACGATGCTGTGCGCCGTTTCATAGCATTGGTCGATGAGTGCTATGACCGCCGGGTGGCGCTTTATCTGCAAGCGCAGGTTCCGCTGGATGAGCTCTACACCCAGGGTTATTTGGCGTTCCCGTATCAACGAACCCTGAGCCGGCTGAAGGAGATGCAACTTCAGCGCTTCGCCTGACCAAGCTCAGCCATGGGGACGCTGCTGCCCCTGGGCACAGCACCCCGATACTCGGTCAACGCTCAAGCCATTGCACAAGCGTACGGTTGAAGCGCCGTGGCTCCTCGATCTGCGGCGCATGCCCCATGCCCTCGAAGGTTACCAGCTCACCTTGCGGGATGAGTTTGGCGACCTGCGGCCCCAAGTCCTGATACTTGCCCAGCTTCGCTTTGACCCCAGGCGGGGCGATATCGCTGCCGATTGCCGTGGTGTCCTTGTCACCGATCAGCAGCAGCGTGGGCATCTGCAAGTCTTTGAACTCGTAATACACCGGTTGGGTGAAGATCATGTCGTAGATCAGCGCCGAGTTCCACGCCACCACCTCATGCCCCGGCCCCTGATTCAGCCCTACCAGCATCTGTACCCAGCGCTCGTATTCAGGCTTCCAGCGGCCGACGTAGTAGGTTTTGCGTTCATATTCGCGCACCCCTTCGGCAGTGAGCTTCAGTTCGCGGGCATACCACTGGTCAACCGTGCGATAAGGCACACCCAGCGCTTTCCAGTCCTCCAGGCCAATGGGATTGACCATTGCCAGGCGCTCGACCTGCTGCGGGTACATCAGCGCGTAGCGGGTGGCGAGCATGCCGCCTGTGGAGTGGCCGAGTACCACAGCCTGCTTGACGCCCAACTGTTCGAGCAGCGCATGGGTGTTCACCGCCAGTTGCTGAAAGCTGTACTGGTAGTTGGCCGGTTTGGTCGAGGTGCAGAACCCGATCTGGTCCGGGGCAATCACCCGGTAGCCAGCCTGGCTCAACGCTTCGATGGTGGTCTCCCAGGTGGCGGCGCAGAAGTTCTTGCCGTGCATCAGCACCACGCTGCGACCATTGGCTTGGCCGCGGGCCGGGACGTCCATGTAACCCATCTGCAGCTGCTGGCCTTGGGACTGGAAGTCAAAGTGCTTGAGCGGGTGGGGGTAGCTGAAACCTTCGAGCTGTTTGCCGTAGGTGGGTGTTTCGGCGGCGATGGCCGAAACGCTGACGAGGCAGGCCAGGGCCAGAGCGGTTGCGCGCAGCATGGGGGCACTCCGTGTAGGACCATGTAGGAATTGGCGACTGTAGCAGTCAGTGGACTAGCACAAAGGGCAAAGGTGTTACCAAGCATGAAACCAGCCCAGCGTAATCATCGCCACGACGATGTAGCGCCCGCCCTTGGCCAGGGTCACCAGCAGCAGAAAACGCCAGAATGGCTCGCGCATGATACCGGCGATCAGGGTCAGGGGGTCGCCTATCACCGGCATCCAGCTCAACAGCAATGACCACTGGCCCCAGCGCTGATAACGCTGCTGTGCCCGTTCAAGCTGGCTGGCATTGAATGGGAACCAGCGCCGATGGCGCAGATGCTCGATGGCTCGGCCAAGCAGCCAGTTCACCACCGAGCCCAGCACATTGCCCAAGGTGGCGACTGCCAACAACGTCATCCAGGCCTCGGGCTGGCGCAGCAGCAGCGCGACCAGCACCGCTTCCGATTGCAGTGGCAGCAGGGTGGCAGCCCCAAAAGCGCTAAGCAATAGCGCCCACAGGCTCAGCATCAGTAGTTGGCGACCACGGTGTCCTGGCCAGCCTGGGTCACACCAATGACCTGGTAAGCATCCTTGCGGCCAGCCATTTCCATGCCCGGCGAACCCATCGGCATACCGGGCACGGCCAAGCCTTTGAGGTCCTTACGCGCAGCCAGCAGGCGCACCTGCTCGGCAGGCACATGGCCCTCGACGAACTTGCCGCCGATCACCCCGGTGTGGCACGAGGCCAGGTGCGGCGCCACACCCAAGCGCTGTTTGACAGCGCTCATGTTCGGCTCGACGTGGTCGTTCACAGTGAAGCCGTTCTGGCGCAGGTGACTGATCCAGGCTTTGCAGCAGCCACAGTTGGGGTCGCGGTACACATCAATGGTTTCAGCGGCTTGGGCCAAGCCGGTGATGGCCAGCAGGCCGAGTGTGATCAGGTGTTTACGCAGCATGTCGGGACAACTCCTGTAGGCGCGGCTGGCCTGTGGCTTGGACAGTGGGTCAGCAGGATAACCCAAGGCATCATGCGCTGCAGCGCTGCCGGCAGCCGGTGGTTGTCAGGCCGGTCTTTCATCGTTGCGCAGGTCGCGCATCAGCAGGCCGAAGTCGAGCGATACCTGTTCGGGGATCGGCAGGTACACCACGTGACCATCTCCGGGCGCTACTTCAAGGTCACGTTGCTGGCGATCACAAAGGCGGTGCAGGTCGAAGTGGTAGTTGCCACGCGGGGTCATCAACTCAAGGTGATCACCCAATGCGAAGCGGTTCTTGACCTTGACCTCGGCCAGGCCCTCCACGCGCAATCCTGTTAGCTCACCCACGAATTGCTGTCGGTCAGACAGCGAGTTGCCACGCTGGTAGTTCTGGTATTCATCGTGCACATGGCGGCGTAGGAAGCCTTCGGTATAACCGCGCTGCGCCAGTGATTCGAGGTTGTCCATCAGCGTCATGTCAAATGGCCGACCCGCTGCGGCATCGTCGATGGCCTTGCGGTAGGACTGTACCGCACGGGCACAGTAGAAGTGGCTCTTGGTGCGGCCTTCGATCTTCAAGGAGTGCACGCCCATGGCCGCCAGGCGTCCGACGTGCTGGATGGCGCGCAGGTCCTTGGCATTCATGATGTAGGTCCCATGCTCATCCTCGAAGGCCGGCATGTCGCCGTCCGGGCGTTCGCTTTCGCGTAGGAGGAAGACTTGATCCGTCGGCGTGCCCAATCCCAAGGTCGGCTCGACCTCGCGGACGATGTCGCCGGTAGTGTCCTGTGTGGCGGGGGTGGCCTGATACTTCCAGCGGCAGGCATTGGTGCAGGTGCCTTGGTTGGCATCGCGCCGGTTCAGGTAGCCGGACAACAGGCAGCGCCCGGAATAGGCCATGCACAGTGCGCCGTGAACGAATACCTCCAGCTCCATGTCCGGCACCTGCTGGCGAATTTCTTCGATTTCCTGCAGCGACAGCTCACGTGACAGGATCACACGGCTCAGGCCCAATCGCTGCCAGAACTGCACGCTGGCCCAGTTCACCGTATTGGCCTGCACCGAAAGGTGCACCGGCATCGTGGGAAAGTGCTCGCGCACCAGCATGATCAGGCCAGGATCGGACATGATCAAAGCATCGGGGGCCATGTCGATCACCGGCTTCAGATCCTTTAGAAAGGTCTTGAGCTTGGCGTTGTGCGGGGCGATGTTGACCACCACGTAGAAACGTTTGCCCAAGGCATGCGCCTCGTCGATGCCTTGGGCCAGGGTCGCGTGGTCGAACGCGTTGTTGCGCACCCGCAGGCTATAGCGGGGTTGGCCTGCGTAGACGGCATCGGCGCCGTAGGCAAAGGCATAGCGCAGGGTCTTCAGGCTGCCAGCAGGGGCTAGCAGTTCAGGCTTGGCGGGTAGGTTCATCGGGCGCACCGGGCAAAGCCGCGGATGCTAAGGGTTGTTTGGCAGCGGAGTATTGATTTGAATCATGACCAAGCTGGCACTTTTGCAAAGGTGAGATGCACTAAGGACCATGACACCTGAGGATCAACCATGAACCACGACGCTCTACAGAACAAAGCCTTGGCAGTACTCCTGGCGCTGGTCACCATCGCCTTCGCCTGGATTCTGCTGCCTTATTACGGCGCCATCTTCTGGGCGGTGATTCTCGGCATCCTGTTCGCACCGCTGCAGCGTCACTTGGTCATGCGTTTCGGCCGGCGCCGCAACCTGGCGGCGCTCACCACGTTGCTGGTGTGCCTGCTGGTGGCGGTGTTGCCGGTTATCGTCACCAGTGCGCTGCTGGTGCAGGAAGGCGCCAGCTTGTATCAGCGTATCGAAAGCGGGCAGTTGGATATCGCCGGGTACGTCGAGCATGGCAAGAACATGCTTCCGGCCTTCGCCCAGCACGGGCTGGACAACTTGGGCATGGGCAACCTTGAGGGGTTGCGTGACAAGATTACCAAATGGGCCACTCAAGGTAGCCAGGTGCTGGCCAGCCAGGCGTTCAGTTTCGGCCAGGGCACGTTCGAGTTTCTGGTGAGCTTCGGCATCATGACGTATTTGCTGTACTTCTTCCTGCGTGAGGGCGCCGATATAGCGCGGCGCGTACGCATGGCGGTGCCGCTGCCCGAGCAGCAGAAACGTCGGCTGCAGCTCAAGTTTCAACGCGTGGTTCGAGCTACCGTCAAGGGTAACGTGGTGGTCGCTATCACCCAGGGGGCACTGGGTGGCTTCATCTTCTGGGTGCTGGATATTCCCAGTGCGCTGATCTGGGGCGTGCTGATGGCGTTCCTGTCGCTGTTGCCGGCAGTGGGCGCAGGAATCGTCTGGGCCCCGGTAGCCGCCTACTTCCTGCTAACGGGGGAGATTCTGCCGGGGGTGATCCTCGCCGCCTTCGGCGTACTGGTCATTGGCTTGGTTGATAACCTACTGCGACCGATCCTGGTGGGTAAGGACACACGCATGCCCGACTACCTGATTCTTGTGTCTACGCTGGGCGGGCTGACGGTGTTCGGGCTCAATGGCTTCGTGATCGGGCCGTTGATCGCCGCGCTGTTTCTTTCCAGTTGGACAATTTTCGCCGAAAGCAGGCCGCAGGTGCAGTTACCGTCGTGATGGCCTGCTACCGAAACCTATAGGAAACGCCCGCATACACCGCCAAGCCCTCACCCGGTGTAGAGCGGGCGACGTCCTGGCCTGCATCGTTGTAGCCTGGTGTTACCGTGGCGGCGTAACGCTTGTTGGTCAGGTTGCGCAGGTCCAGCCAGGTTTGCCAGTCCTGTTTGGGGGAGTCCCAGCCCAGGCGCGCACCAAGCAGCGCGTAGGCATCGGCGTGGTAGCTATTGGCGTAATCGACCTGCACCTTTGAGGCCAGCTGCGTATTGACCCCGGCATACAAGCCGCTTGGCCAGTCGTAGCGCAGTTCGGCCTGGTAGTAGTGCATGGGAATGCCGGGCAAGCGGTTGTCGCCGAAGGTTTCATCGTCGCGGTAATGGAAGTCACTGAAGGTATAGGCCTGGCGCAGGCTTAGCGTGCCGCTTGCCGGTTGCTGCCAGAGAACGCTGTTCAGGCCGGCCTCGATACCTTGGTGCACGGTGGGGCTGGCATTGAACTCCTTGAACGGCAGACCCTGCACCACCTCCACGTTCAGCAGCTCATGGCGTACTTGCGAGTAGTACCAGGCCAAGTCCCACTGTCCTAGCGCCGAATCACCGCGGGCGCCGAGCTCCAGAGTGGTGGCTGTCTGATTGTGCATCTTCATCGGCTGGTTGGTGACCGGCGCACTCCAGACAAGCGACCAAGGGTGCGGTGGTTCTACCGATCGGCTAAGGTTGCCGTACAGTTGCAAGTCCGGGCGAATGTCGTAGCGCAGGCCGATGCGTGGCGCGTAGTCCCAATCATGCTGGCTGACCCTGCCGCCACTGGCGGGGTAGGTGACATCGCTTTCCCGGCGGGTGTAGATCATGGCCAGCCCGGTGGTCAGCCAAAGGTCGGGCACCAGTTCCAGGTCATTACCGACATGGAGTACGGTGTCCGAACCTTGGTAGCTGAAGTCTCTAGTGCGAGCGCCGACCACATCATTGACCCGCGAGAACTGAGAAGCGCCGCTATTGGGCAGATGCTTGGTAGTACGCCAGCCGATGTTGGTCTTGCTCTGTAAGCCCAATAGGGTGTCGCGCCGAAAATAGTTCAGCGTGCCACTGACATCGCTGTAGGCCACCTTCAAGCGCATGGCGCCTTCGCGCAGGTCCATCGGGTAATCGTGATAGACCAGCCCGGTTTCCACGCGCGAATCATCCTCAAAGTAGAACGTGGTCTTGTTGCCGACCCAGGTACTGCCCGGTTGCGGCCGGCTGTCATTGCGCGATAGGTAACCGGGGTTGGCTGCTCGAGGGTCGTGCTTGATCTGCGCCTTGGTCAGGCGCCCAGCCAGTTCGTTCTGGGTTTCGCGGTAGCGTAGGTAAAAGCGCGTTTCCAGATTCGGGTTGAAGCGGTAGCCGACGTTGGCGGCAACACCTTTGGAGCTGCCGCTGCTGTGCGCTTGGTAGCCGTCGTACTGCGAATCGGTCAGGGCCACGTAGTAGTCAAGGTTGCCCAACACTTGCCCGGAACTGATCTGGCGGTGCTGATAGCCGCGGCTGCCCAGCTCGTAGCGCAGTTGCAGCGGCGCTGCATCAAAGCCTGTATGGGTCACATAATTGATGGCGCCGCCCAGCGCCAAAGCCCCCTGGTCGAAGCCGTTGGCCCCGCGCAGTACCTCGGCTCGGCTTAGCCACAGGGGTTCGAAGAGTTCATAGGGCGTGCCGCCCGGGCCGGTGAGCGGCAGGCCGTCGAACATGGTGTATACACCCGAGCCATGTGCGCCCGGCGCGCGGTTGATGCCCGAACCACGGATCGATAGCTTGATACCGTCGTTACCGGCCGATTGGGCGAATACGCCAGGCTGATAGGCCAGCACATCCTGATTGCTGGCAACCCGGCCTTGTCCCACCTTGCCCATGTCTATCAGGTTGCTGGCGCCAGGTACTTGCTCTAAGCGTTCGCGTGCGTCGTCCAGTGTGCTTTGCTCTTGGGCGTTGACCAGCATCTGACCCAGTTCGATCGCAGGCGCAGCCGTGGCTTGCTGGCTGACGGTGAAAATTGCCAGCACACCAAGGTAAGACGAGTAGGGTAAAACGGGACGCATCGTACAACTCCAGGCGATAGACGAATGGACAACGGCGTTGTGACGCACGAAAGGCAGGTTAGAGCACGGCGATAAGAAACTTTCCTGTGTAGTTCGGGTAGGCGGTATTTGTAGGAACGTTCTTTACAAGTGACACCGCTGGTGTGCAAAGGGCAGGCATTCGTAAGGTGGCTCCATAGGCGGCAGCACTGTCCGCTGCCGCATCTGGCGAACGACTAGGGAGCTCAGCGATGCAAACCAACCTGCGACCGACACCTGAAGGCCACACCGGTGCGCCGATCTACCTGACCCCGCGTGAACAGCAAGTGTTGCTGTGGTGCGCCTATGGCAAGAGTTCATGGGAGATTGGCCAGATCCTGCAGTGCAAAGAGTCGACAGTGAATTTTCACGTATCCAACCTATTGCGCAAGTTCGAGGTTCCCACGCGCGTAGCGGCGGTCATCAAAGCCATTCGCTACGGCATGCTGCAAGAGCAGTGAGGATATGACATGCGTGCAGAACAACACGAAGCTCCGTCAACCACCGAGTCCTCATTCAGCCCTCCAAGGTACCCTGATTGTCACGATCCATTTTGGCCCCGCATCGAACTTTGCGTCTTGCGTGAACGCCTGCAGCTGGACGGGAAGGTCAGTGAAGCCCGCCTTGCAGTGGCCGTGCGTTGCGCGGCAATCGAAGCGGCTGAGGAATTCGCCAATTGGCGCAGCGCATTGCGTGGTCATGGTTTCCGGCGTTTGGAGGATGTATGCGGGCATGCCAGTGGAAGGGCACTGTCGATCTGCTATCGATCCTTTGTCGAGGCTGCGGTTAGACGCGATCTACTGGGTGGGCCGCAAGGCCGCGAGGGGGGTAGCCATGGATGAACCCTATTTGATGGATGCAGCCATCGCGGCCATCTACCAATTGATCGACACCGAAGGCCTAGCTCTGTTTGGCGCGTTATTGGGTACCCTGCTGGTGAACGCAGTCAGAGACCGCTTCATCACCGTGTCGCGCAAGCGCCTGTCGGGCGGTAAGCAGCTGCTATTAGTGTTTCTGACATTAGGCGTGGGCTACTTGTTCGAACCTCTGCTGCTCTCGCTGGCGCCTATGTTATCTCGGGGAATGGCAGCCTTTGCCGCTGCGGTAGTGGTCATACCGATCACCTTGAAAGTGTTGGTGTGGCTGGACTCGGTGGACCTGCGCGAGCTCGTACAGCGCTGGCGGCGCCGTGATTAACCCAAGCCTGCACCGGGCAAGCACTTGGCCAGTTGCTGCACCTGCTGCTCCAGTTGACGTAAGCGTTGCTTGTCCTCGATGTGCAGAAGCACTGCCTGGCGGTCTGCGTGGGAAAGCTCACGCAGGCGCGTGAGCACGTCGCTTTCCCAGCTTTCCTGGGTTTGCTCGGCCGCGTTACCGTCGCGCTCACCGAGCAATAGCCAATCCAGCGAACAACCCTGTTTTCGGGCTAAATCTACGCATAATGAGTATGGAATGCTTTGGCGGACCTTCCAGCTGCTCAACGTCTGCGGGCTGACCTCCAGGCTTCTGGCCAGTTGAACGTCGGTGCTTGAACCCGTAATAAGCTTGAGGCGTGACAGCACCGCTGCAAACAAGTGGCTATTCATAGCAAATATCCATGACTGGTTTAATGACATTCCTTGGGCTTAAAATACTCTTAATGAATATATGCCCTTCTATTTGAGGAGATATCTTGGCATGAGCTGCAATTTGATGAAAAAGCTTTCTATGAAAGTAGCCAATACTCGACCTAAGTATCGAGTTTTCTTACAGCATGTTTATGCATTCCGCCTATGCAGGTACACGGCGTGAGTACTTATAAGCTGGTCTGCCCACATTGCAACAGCCGTATGCGCATTCGTACCAGTGAAGGTCGGCATATCTTTCTGCGCATTGCCTACTTGCAATGTATCAACGAGGCCTGTGGCTGGTCGGTGCGTGCGGAGTTCGAAATGACCCACGAACTTTCACCCAGTGGCATGCCCAACCCCGAAGTGCATCTGCCATCAGCGAGCAGAGAACTGCGCAGGTCTGCGCTTGCGCCACGCGCTCAAGAGTCGCACACGGCCGGGGATTGAAGGGCACCGGCTCGGCAGTTGCCAGGTGCAGATAACAAAACACCCCGCATGTGCGGGGTGTTTGTGTTGCAGCTGCGATCAGCCGAGCAGTTGCAGGCCAGCGTGCTGAACCATGTCCAACAGTGGCTGCGGGTACACACCCAGAACGAAGGCGAGAATGGCAATCGCGAGCAGCATTACACCGCCAGTGCGCTGTTCCCACTTCAGCGGGGCATCGTGGCGACGCAGGTTCGGTTCCACCAGGTACAGGGTGACCATCACACGCAGGTAGTAGTAGACGCCGATGGCGCTACCTATCACCAGCGCACCGACCAGCCACCACAACTGCGACTCGACGCCAGTGGCGATGATGTAGAACTTGCCAATGAAGCCTGCCGTCAGCGGAATGCCTGCCAGCGACAGCATCATCACGGTCAGTACCGCGGTCAGGTACGGACGGCGCCAGAACAGGCCGCGGTATTCGTACAGCGCGTCGGCGTCACGGCCACCGTAGGGCGACGACATCAGGGTGATCACGCCAAAGGCGCCCAGGCTGGTGATCACGTAGGTGACCAGGTAAACGCCCATGGCCTCCATGGCCAGGCCTTTGCTTGCGACCAGCGCGATGACCAGGTAGCCGAAGTGAGCGATGGACGAGTAACCGAGCAGACGCTTGAGGTTGCTCTGGGTCAACGCCAGCAGGTTGCCGACCAGGATCGAGGCTACTGCAATTACCGCAAGCACGGTGCTTAGTACGCCGCTGCTGGCAGCCGGCGACAGCATGAACAGGCGCACCACAACGGCGAACACGGCAACCTTGCTGGCTGTGGCCAGAAACGCGGCGACTGGCGCCGGGGCGCCCTCGTAGACGTCCGGAGTCCACAGGTGGAAGGGCACAAGGGACAGCTTGAAGGCAAGGCCAACCAACATCATGCCCAGGCCCAGTTGAGCCATCAGGCTAGGCATGCTGGTAGCGGCGAGGGCCTTGCCCAGTTGGTCGAACGTCAGGCTGCCAGCATCGGCGTACAGCAAGGCCATGCCGAACAGCAGGAAGGCCGAGCCTGCGGCCGACAGCACCATGTACTTGATGCCGGCTTCCAAAGAACGCTTGTTGAAGAACGCATAGGCCACCAGGCCGTAGACCGGTACCGACAGCAGCTCAAGGCCGATGAACAGGCCAGCCAGGTGGTTGGCGCTCACCAGCACCAGGCCACCGAGGGCGGACATCAGCAGCAGCAGGTACAGTTCTTCACGGTTACCCGGGAAGCCTTTGGAGCCTTCACCCAGATAAGCGTGGGCCAAGGTCACGCAGGCCAAGGTTGCGACCAGGATGATCGCCATGTACAGGCAGGCGAACTTGTCGATGGTGACCAGCGAGGTGACCGCCAGTGGCGCGACCTTCAGCGCTGGCAGGATCGACAGCAGGGCCAGGTTCAGGCCCACGGTGGACAGCAGGAAGGTCTGCGAGTGGTTGCGCTTGCAGGCGATCGCCAACATCACCACCACCGTGGTGATGGTGGTGATCAGCATCGGCGCCAATGCGATGAAGTGTTGAGTGGTGAATTCCATAGCGCTCTTACCGGGCCGAAGCGAGTTGAGTGAAAGCGGAACCGAGCCACTGCTGCACACCACTCATGGTGGCTGCAGAGGTATCGAGGAACGGCTGTGGATACACGCCCAGCAGGATCAGCAGCCCGGCAAGGCCCAGGACCATGATCAGTTCGCGGCTATCCATGCCGGCCAGCACGGTGTCGGCCTTGGCCGGGCCGAAGTAGGCGCGGTGGATCATGATCAGTGAGTACACCGAACCGAATACCAGGCCAGTCGTGGCGATCACGGTGATCCACGGTACATGCACGAAGCTGCCGATCAAGATCAGGAACTCGCCGACGAAGTTGCCGGTGCCTGGCAGGCCCAGCGATGCCGCCGCGAAGAACAGGCTGATCGCTGGCAGGTAGGCGATGCGGTGCCACAGGCCACCCATCTGACGCATGTCACGGGTATGCAGACGCTCGTACAGCTGCCCGGACAGAATGAACAGCGCGGCTGCGGACAGGCCGTGGGCCAGCATCTGGATCACCGCGCCTTGCAGAGCTTGCTGGCTGCCCGAGTAGATACCAATCAGCACAAAGCCCATGTGCGAGACACTGGAGAAGGCGATCAGGCGCTTGATGTCGGTCTGCGCGAAGGCCAGGAAGGCACCGTAGAAGATCCCAATCAGGCCCAGGGTCATGGCGATAGGCGCGAACTCTGCCGAGGCATTGGGGAACAGCGGCAAAGCGAAGCGCAGCAGGCCGTAGGCCGCAGTCTTGAGCAAGATACCGGCAAGGTCCACGGAGCCTGCGGTCGGCGCCTGGGCGTGGGCGTCGGGCAGCCAGGAATGGAACGGCACCACCGGCAGCTTCACCGCGAAGGCGATGAAGAAGCCCAGCATCAGCAGGTACTCGGTACCGGCCGGCAGCTCGGCCTTGAGCAGGTCACTGTAGTTGAAGGTGATCACGCCGGTGTTGGTGTAGTTGACCAGCACCAGGCCAAGGATCGCCACCAGCATGATCAGGCCGCTGGCCTGGGTGAAGATGAAGAACTTGGTCGCCGCGTAGATCCTTGTCTTCTTGCCATCTGCCGAGCTATGGCCCCAGAGCGCGATGAGGAAGTACATCGGCACCAGCATCATTTCCCAGAAGAAGAAGAACAGGAACAGGTCCAGGGCCAGGAACACACCGACCACACCGCCGAGGATCCACATCAGGTTGAGGTGGAAGAAGCCGACGTGGCGTTGGATCTCTTTCCAGGAGCACAGCACCGACAGCACACCGAGCAGGCCGGTGAGCAGGATCATCAACAGCGACAGGCCATCGAGGGCCAGATGGATGCTGATGCCGAAGCGCTGGATCCACTGGACTTTGTATTCCAGGGCCCAGGCCGGTTCTGCGCCAGGAGCGGGGGCGAGAGTGTAGTCGCCGTGCGCCCACAGCCACAGGCCGATGCCGAGCAGCAGGGACATGGTCAGCAGCGCGATCCAGCGCGGCAGGGTGGCGCCGAAGCGCTCACCCAGCCAGCACAGGAAGCCGCCGATGAAGGGGATCAGGATCAGCCAAGGCAAAATCATGACGGGTTCGTTTCCTTTCGCAGAGTCGCAAGGTTCGCAAAGTTCATGGTCATACCGCTGCCACTACCACAGCGCCGAGTACCAGCACTGCGCCAACGGCGATCGAGGCGGTGTACCAGCGCAGCTGGCCAGTCTCGGTCTTGCTCATGGCGACGTGGCCGCCGCGAGCCATGCGAGGGATAAGGCCGATGCCGCGGTCAACCGGGTCCTTGCGCAGGAGGTGGCTGATCAACAGGTAAGGCTTGACGAACAGCTTGTCGTAGATCCAGTCGAAGCCCCAGGCGGCGAACCACCAGGCCGACAACACGCGCCCGATGCCGCTGTTGGCGATTGCACTGACCAAGCGGCGCTTGCCGAGGAACAGCAAGCCCGACAGCAGGATGCCTGCGATGGCGATGGCACCGGAGGTGATCTCCAACGCATGCTTGGCTTCGCCGCCGGCATGGCCGGCGCTTTGCGGCAGCACACCTGCCAGCGGTGGCGTGATCCAGGCACCGACGAACGTCGACAGCACGATCAGCACACCCAGTGGCAGCCAGTGGCTGATGCCGTGGCCAGCGTGGGCTTCGGTCTTCGCTTCGCCGTGGAAGGCGATGAAGATCAGGCGGAAGGTGTACAGCGAGGTCATGAACGCGCCCACCAGGCCGGCATACAGCAGGCCGGTGTTGCCACTGGCGAAGGCCTCCCAGAGGATCTCGTCCTTGGAGTAGAAGCCCACGGTCACGATCGGCAGTGCAGCCAAGGCGGCGCCGCCGACCACGAAGCTTGCGTATGCCAGCGGCAGCTTCTTCCACAGCCCGCCCATCTTGAAGATGTTCTGTTCGTGGTGGCAGGCAACGATCACCGCGCCGGAGGCAAGGAACAGCAGGGCTTTGAAGAACGCGTGAGTCATCAGGTGGAAGATCGCCGCGTCCCAGGCACCTACGCCCAGCGCAAGGAACATGTAGCCGATCTGGCTCATGGTCGAGTAGGCGAGGATACGCTTGATGTCGGTCTGCACCAGCGCGGCGAAGCCGGCCAGTACCAAGGTCACGCCACCGACCACGCCCACCAGGTGCAGAATGTCCGGTGCCAGCAGGAACAGGCCGTTGGTGCGGGCGATCAGGTACACGCCTGCGGTAACCATGGTTGCAGCGTGGATCAGCGCCGAAACCGGAGTCGGGCCCGCCATCGCGTCGGCCAGCCAGGTCTGCAGTGGCAGCTGGGCAGACTTACCGACCGCACCGCCCAGCAGCATCAGGGTCGCCAGCACCATCCAGGTATCGCCAGCCTGGAACTTCTGCGGCGCCAATACCAGCAGCTCCTGCACGTTCAGGGTTCCAAGCTGGGCGAACAGGATGAACAGGCCGATGGCCATGAACACGTCGCCGATGCGGGTGACGATGAACGCCTTGAGCGCGGCATTGCCGTTGTTGCGGTTGCTGTAGTAGAAACCGATCAACAGGTACGAGCACAGGCCCACGCCTTCCCAGCCGAAGTAGATGAACAGCAGGTTATCGCCCAGGATCAGGAACAGCATGCTGGCGATGAACAGGTTGGTGTACGAGAAGAAGCGCGAGTAACCGGCTTCGCCGCGCATGTACCAGGAGGCGAACAGGTGGATCAGGAAGCCGACCCCGGTAACCACGCCGAGCATGGTCACCGACAGGCCGTCCAGGTAGAGGGTGAAGTTCGGCGCGAAGCCGTCCACCGACATCCACTGCCACAGCAACTGGCTGTAAGCGCCGCCTTCAGGTGGGGCGACATTGAACTGCCAGATGACATAGGCAGCGGTGGCTGCCGAGAGGCCTACCGAGCCGACGCCGATCAGCGCCGAGAGGTTCTCCGAGAACCGCCCGCGCGAGAACGACAGCAGCACAAAGCCGATGAGGGGGAAGACGAAAGTCAGGAAGAGTAGGTTCATCCGCGCATCTCACTGGCAGCATCGATGTCGAGAGTGTGGAAGCGGCGATACAGCTGCAGCAGGATCGCCAGGCCAATACTGGCTTCGGCGGCTGCCAGGCTGATCACCAGAATGAACATCACCTGGCCGTCGGGCTGGACCCAGCGGGCACCGGCGACGATGAACGCCAGAGCAGCCGCGTTCATCATGACTTCCAGGCTCATCAGCACGAAGAGGATGTTGCGGCGGACCATCAGGCCAACCAAGCCTAAACAGAACAGGATGCCGGCGACTGCCAGACCATGTTCGAGAGGGATAGCACCCATGATTTACTCCTTCGCCTCGTTGCGGCCCAGGTGGAAGGCGGTGACCGCTGCTGCCAGCAGCAGCATCGATGCCAGTTCGACCACCAGCAGGTAGGGGCCGAACAGGCTGATACCCACTTCTTTGGGGCCGACGGTGGTACCGCTGATGGCCGCACCGGTCGGGGCGACGAACAGCACGTACAGCAGCTCCAGCAGCAGCAGGGCGGCCAGAAGCACCGGCCCTGCCCAGATGCCGGGCTTGAGCCAGCCCCTCTCCTGGGCCACCGAAGCCGGCCCCAGGTTGAGCATCATCACCACAAACACGAACAGCACCATGATGGCACCGGCATAGGCGATCACTTCCAGGGCGCCGGCAAACGGCGCGCCCAGGGCGAAGAAGATCATCGCAACGGAGATCAGCGAGATGATCAGGTAAAGCAAGGCGTGTACGGGGTTGGTGCCCGTCACCACCCGAAGGGTGGAGACCACGGCGATCCCGGATGCGAAGTAGAAAGCGAATTCCATCTTTCTGTCCTTATGGGAGCAAGCTCTTCACGTTGATCGGCTCGGCTTCGTTTTGTGCAGCGCCCTTGGGCTTGCCAGCGATCGCCATACCCGCAACACGGTAGAAGTTGTAGTCAGGGTTCTTGCCGGGGCCGGAGATCAGCAGATCTTCTTTCTCGTACACCAGGTCCTGACGCTTGAACTCGGCCATTTCGAAATCCGGAGTCAGCTGGATCGCGGTGGTCGGGCACGCCTCTTCACACAGGCCGCAGAAGATGCAGCGCGAGAAGTTGATGCGGAAGAACTCCGGGTACCAGCGCCCGTCCTCGGTTTCGGCCTTCTGCAGCGAGATGCAGCCGACCGGGCAGGCCACCGCGCAGAGGTTGCACGCTACGCAGCGCTCCTCGCCATCGGGGTCGCGGGTGAGAACGATGCGGCCGCGGTAGCGCGGCGGCAGGTACACGGGTTCTTCGGGGTACTGCAGGGTGTCGCGCTTGCGGAACCCGTGGGAGAACACCATGGCCAGGCTGCGCAGCTGAGTGCCGGTGCCCTTAACGATGTCGCCGATATACTTGAACATGGGTCAAATCCTCACTGGGCCGCGACGGCTGGCGTGTTGTAGAGCACGATCGCAGCGGTCACCAGCAAATTGATCAGGGTCAGCGGCAGGCAGAACTTCCAGCTGAAGTCCATCACCTGGTCATAGCGTGGGCGCGGGATAGACGCGCGCAGCAGGATGAACAGCATGATGAAGAACGCGGTCTTCAGGGCGAACCACAGGAACGACAGTTGCGGCAGGATGCCGAACGGGCCGTGCCAGCCGCCGAAGAACAGGGTCACCAGCAGCGCCGAGATGAGGATGATGCCGATGTACTCACCGACGAAGAACATGCCCCATTTCATGCCGGCATACTCGATGTGGTAGCCGTCGGCCAGTTCCTGCTCCGCTTCCGGCTGGTCGAATGGGTGACGGTGAGTCACGGCCACGCCAGCGATGAAGAATGTGCAGAAGCCAAAGAACTGCGGAATGATGAACCACAGGTTCTGCGCCTGATACTCGACGATGTCGCGCATGTTGAACGAGCCGACCTGCACCACCACGCCCATCAGCGCCAGGCCCAGGAACACTTCGTACGACACGGTCTGTGCCGAGGCGCGCAAGCTGCCCAGCAGGGCATACTTGTTGTTCGACGACCAGCCAGCGAACAGCACCGCATAAACCGAAAGGCCGGCCATGGCGAAGAAGAACAGCAGGCCGATGTTCAGGTCCGCCACGCCCCACAGCGGTGTGATCGGGATCACGCAGAAGGCGATCAACAGCGCACTCATGGCCACGACCGGCGCCAGGGTGAAGATCATGCGATCGACGAAAGGCGGGTTCCAGTCTTCCTTGAAGAACATCTTCAGCATGTCGGCCGCGATCTGGAACATGCCGAACGGGCCCACCCGGTTCGGACCATAACGGTCCTGCCACCAGCCCAGCAGGCGACGCTCGACGAAGCTGAGCAGTGCGCCGCAGACCACCACCGCGAGCAGGACCACGATGGCCCGGACCACGGTAAGGATCACATCGATCACTTCGGGGGTGAACCAGCTCATTGTGCTGCCTCCTGCAGACCTTCGACGGATGCACCGAAGATGGCAGGCGGAATGCCGGCCAGGCCTTTGGGCAACGCAACCAGGCCAGCGCCCAGTTCTTCATTGATGCGCAGCGGCAGGCACAGGGCCACACCGCCGACGTTGAAGCTCAGCAGCGCGCCGTCGTTGACGCCCAGGCGATCGGCTTCGGACTTGGCCAGGCCGACGTAGGCGGCCGGGATGCGCTCCTGCACCGGAGCGGCGCGCGAGGAGCTTTCTTCGCTGCCGAACAGGTGGAAGAACGGTACCGCAGTCCAGGTACCGCGGGCCGGGTTGAACGCGCCCGGAATGGTGTTGAACCAGCTCAGGCGATCGCCTTGGGATTCGATCAGACGAACGCCTGGGTCGCCGGCACGCAGGTGGCCACCGACCTCGTCCTGGAACTTGTTCCAGGCTTGCGGCGAGTTCCAACCCGGCGACCAGGCGAACGGCACCTGCTGGCGCGGTTCAGCCGAGCCCGAGTAACCTTCCATGGAGAAGGCGAACGCGGTGTCCTTGTCCTGGGGGGTACGTGGCTCGTGCACGCTGATGTTGGCGCGCATGGCGGTACGGCCGGAGTAACGCAGCGGCTCGCGGGCCAGCTTCAAGCCCTTGATGCGGAACGCCGCGCTCGGGGCTGCGTTGATGATGCCGGCCAGTTGCGGTACGGCTTGGGCGCAGGCGCTGGTGACATGGTCCAGCTGGGTCCAGTCGACCGGCTTGTTCAGCAAGGTGGCACGCAGGGCGTGCATCCAACGCCAGCCTTCGTGAACCAGGATGCTGCTGTCCAGGTACTGCGGGTCGAACACCTGGAAGAAGCGCTGAGCGCGGCCTTCCTGGCTCACCAGGGTACCGTCGCCTTCGGCGAACGAGGCCGCCGGCAGTACCAAGTGGGCGCGATCGACAGTGGCGGTCTTGGAGTGGTCGGCCACGATCACTACCTTGGCGGCGGCCAGGGCTGCATCAACCTTGGCAGCCGCTACGCGGGCGTACAGGTCGTTTTCCAGCACGACAATGGCGTCGGCCTTGCCGCTGATGACTGCGTCCAGCGCAGCGTCGAGCGACTCGCCACCCATCATGGCCATGCCCAGGCTGTTGGCCTCAGGCACCACCAGGCTCAGCGAGCCGTTCTTCTCGCGCAGCTTCAGCGCCTTGGCGATGTTGGCGGCGGCTTCGATCAGCGCAGGGTCGGCCAGCGAGGTACCGGCAATCACCAGCGGGCGTTTGGCCGCGACCAGGGCGTCGGCGATGCGCTGGGCCAGGGCCTTGGCTTCGTCGTCCAGACCAGCGACGGCAGGGGCGCTCGGGTCGATGGCGTTGGCCACGGCGAAACCGATGCGGGCCAGGTCAGCAGGGGCTGCGTGTACGCATTCTTCGGCAACGTCGTCCAGCTTGGTTTCGGCCAGCGAGGCGATGAACAGCGGGTACAGTGCGTGCTGGCCGATGTTTTTCACGGCGGCGTCCAGCCAAGGCTGCACTTTCATCGCTTCGGCCATGGCCTCGGCTTTGCCCTTGGTGGCCTGGCGCACGGACAGCGCCACACGGGCAGCAGTCTGGGTCAGGTCTTCACCGAGCACGAACACCGCGTCGTGGTCTTCGATGTCGCGCAGGGTCGGCACTGGCAGCGGGCTGTTGTTCAGCACGTTCAGGGCCAGGCGCACGCGGGCCAGTTCGCCTTCTTCCATGCCGGAGTAGAAATAGTCGGCGCCGACCAGCTCACGCAGGCCGTAGTTGCTTTCGAGGCTGGCGCGTGGCGAGCCGATACCAACGATGGTACGGCCGCGCAGCAGATCGGCGGCCTTGTCCAGAGCGGCGTCCAGGCCCAGCTTGGTGCCGTCGGCCAGATGTGGCTGGCGCGGGCGGTCCTTGCGGTTGACGTAGCCGTAGCCGAAGCGGCCGCGGTCGCACAGGAAGTACTGGTTGACCGAACCGTTGAAGCGGTTTTCGACCCGGCGCAGTTCGCCGTAGCGCTCACCCGGGCTGATGTTGCAGCCGCTGGAGCAGCCGTGGCAGATGCTCGGGGCGAACTGCATGTCCCATTTACGGTTGTAGCGCTCGGAGTGGGTCTTGTCGGTGAACACGCCGGTCGGGCAGACCTCGGTCAGGTTACCGGAGAACTCACTTTCCAATACACCGTCTTCGACGCGGCCGAAGTACACGTTGTCGTGGGCGCCGTACACGCCCAGGTCGGTACCCCCGGCGTAGTCCTTGTAATAACGCACGCAGCGGTAGCAGGCGATGCAGCGGTTCATCTCATGGGCGATGAACGGGCCGAGGTCCTGGTTCTGGTGGGTACGCTTGGTGAAACGGTAGCGGCGCTCGTTGTGGCCGGTCATTACCGTCATGTCCTGCAGGTGGCAGTGACCGCCTTCCTCGCACACCGGGCAGTCGTGCGGGTGGTTGGTCATCAGCCATTCGACGACGCTTGCGCGAAACGCCTTGGACTCATCATCGTCGATGGAGATCCAGGTGCCGTCGGAGGCTGGGGTCATGCAGGACATGACGATGCGACCACGGGTGTCGTTCTCGTCGGTGTACTGCTTGACCGCACACTGCCGGCAGGCGCCGACGCTACCAAGCGCCGGGTGCCAGCAGAAATAAGGAATGTCGAGGCCGAGCGACAGACAAGCCTGTAACAGGTTGTCCGCACCGTTGACTTCGAGCGCTTTGCCGTCTACGTGGATAGTGGCCATTGTTCAAAGTTCTTCGTTGGCCCGCGTGAGCGGGCGTGGCTAATGGAAATCGGTGAGCTTGCGACACGCCACGATCTCTCGGGCCTGCCGGCTAGCTGGCGAGTGGCACGGGCCACTGGCCTAATCATCTTGTTATGCGCCGACCACGATCGGCCCGGGCTGGATTGGCTTTGCCAGGTTCGCGCGCAAAGCATCACCAGCACCCGCTGGAGCGACACCTGCCTCGAACTCCGAGCGGAAGTATTTGATGGCACTGCCCAATGGCTCGACGGCACCTGGTGCGTGAGCACAGAAGGTACGGCCTGGGCCGAGGAAGTTGACCAGCCCCAGCAGCGTCTCGATGTCTTCGGCGCGACCTTGGCCGTTTTCCAGCGCGCGCAGCATTTTCACGCTCCACGGCAAGCCGTCACGGCATGGGGTGCACCAGCCGCACGATTCGCGGGCGAAGAACTCTTCCATGTTACGCAGCAGCGAGACCATGTTGATGCTGTCGTCGACCGCCATGGCAAGGCCGGTACCCATGCGGGTGCCTACCTTGGCGATGCCACCGGCGTACATCTGTGCGTCGAGGTGCTCTGGCAGCAGGAACCCAGTACCGGCGCCGCCTGGCTGCCAGCACTTGAGCTTGAAGCCATCGCGCATGCCGCCGGCATAGTCTTCGAACAGCTCGCGGGCGGTCACGCCGAATGGCAGTTCCCACAGGCCAGGGTTCTTCACCTTGCCGGAGAAGCCCATCAGCTTGGTGCCGTGGTCTTCGCTGCCTTCGCGGGCCAGCGACTTGTACCAGTCGTTGCCGTTGGCAACGATGGCTGGCACGTTGCACAGGGTTTCTACGTTGTTCACGCATGTCGGCTTGCCCCACACACCCACGGCGGCAGGGAAGGGCGGCTTGGAACGCGGGTTGGCGCGGCGGCCTTCCAGCGAGTTGATCAGTGCGGTTTCTTCACCGCAGATGTAGCGCCCGGCACCGGTGTGCACGAACAGCTCGAAGTCAAAGCCGCTGCCCAGGATGTTCTTGCCCAGCAAGCCTGCGGCTTTGGCTTCATCGATGGCACGGTTGAGGTTCTTCGCCGCAGTGGTGTACTCGCCACGCAGGAAGATGTAGCCACGGTAGGCCTTCAGGGCGCGGGCGCTGATCAGCATGCCCTCGACCAGCAGATGGGGCTGTTGCTCCATCAGCATGCGGTCCTTCCAGGTGTTGGGTTCCATTTCGTCCGCGTTGCACAGCAGGTAGCGGATGTTCATGGATTCGTCTTTGGGCATCAGGCCCCACTTCACGCCAGTGGGGAAACCTGCACCGCCCCGGCCCTTGAGGCCAGAGTCCTTGACGCTTTGCACGATGTCGTCGGCGGACATGTCTGCCAGCGCCTTGCGCGCGGCGGCATAGCCGTTCTTCGACTCGTACTCGGCCAGCCAGACCGGCTCACCGTCATCTCGCAGGCGCCAGGTCAGCGGGTGGGTTTCGGCCGAACGCGCGATGCGGTTGGCCGGGCCGAAGGAAGTAATGGTCATACGTAACCCTCCAGCAGTTTGGAAACGCCAGCCGGCTGCACGTCACCGAAGGTGTCGTCATCGATCATCAGCGCCGGGGCCTTGTCGCAGTTGCCCAGGCAGCACACCGGCAGCAGGGTAAAACGCCCGTCCGCGGTGGTCTGGCCGAGGCCGATACCTAGTTCGCTTTGAATCTGGCTGACCACGGATTCGTGGCCACCGATGTAGCAGACCATGCTGTCGCACACACGGATGATGTGGCGGCCAACAGGCTGACGGAAGATCTGGCTGTAGAATGTGGCCACACCTTCGACGTCGCTTGCCGGGATGCCAAGCACTTCGCCGATGGCATGGATGGCGCCATCGGGCACCCAGCCACGTTCCTTCTGGACGATCTTCAAGGCTTCGATGGACGCCGCGCGCGGGTCCTCGTAGTGATGCATTTCGTGCTCGATGGCCGAGCGCTCGGTTTCGCTCAGGGCGAAACGGTCTGTCTGGATAAGCGTGCTGTTCATGCTTAGCGGTCCACGTCAGCCATAACGAAGTCGATACTGCCCAGGTACGCAATGAGGTCGGCGACCATGCTGCCTTTGATCACCGAAGGGATCTGCTGCAGGTGCGGGTAGCTCGGGGTACGGATCCGGGTGCGGTAGCTCATGGTGCCGCCATCGCTCGTCAGGTAGTAACTGTTGATGCCCTTGGTCGCTTCGATCATCTGGAACGACTCGTTGGCCGGCATGACCGGGCCCCACGAGACTTGCAGGAAGTGCGTGATCAAGGTTTCGATGTGCTGCAGGGTGCGCTCTTTGGGCGGCGGTGTAGTCAGCGGGTGATCCGCCTTGTACGGGCCTTCCGGCATGTTGCGCAGGCACTGGTCGATGATGCGGATACTCTGGCGCATCTCCTCGACGCGGACCATGCAGCGATCGTAGGCATCGCCGTTGTGGGCCAGGGGTACTTCGAACTCGAAGTTTTCGTAGCCGGAGTAGGGGCGCGCTTTGCGCAGGTCGAAGTCGCATCCGGTGGCACGCAGGCCGGCACCGGTGGTACCCCAGGACAGGGCCTCTTTGGTGTTGTAGGCAGCAACGCCGATGGTACGACCCTTGAGGATGCTGTTCTGCAGGGCAGCCTTGGTGTATTCGTCAAGGCGCTTGGGCAGCCATTCGACGAAGTCCTTGACCAGTTTGTCCCAGCCGCGCGGCAGGTCGTGAGCAACGCCACCGATGCGGTACCAGGCCGGGTGCAGGCGGAACCCGGTGATTGCTTCGATCACCGTGTAGGCGCGCTGGCGGTCGGTGAAGGTGAAGAATACCGGGGTCATGGCGCCGACGTCCTGGATGTAGGTACCCAGGAACAGCAGATGGCTGGTGATGCGGAAGAACTCGGCCAGCATGATGCGGATCACGTCGACCTTTTGTGGCACCTGAATGCCGGCCAGCTTCTCGACCGCGAGCACGTATGGCAGGTTGTTCATCACCCCGCCGAGGTAGTCGATGCGGTCGGTGTAGGGGATGAAGCTGTGCCAGGACTGGCGCTCGGCCATTTTCTCGGCGCCACGGTGGTGGTAGCCGATGTCGGGCACGCAATCGACGATTTCTTCGCCGTCCAGCTGCAGCACGATACGGAAGGCGCCGTGGGCAGAGGGGTGGTTGGGGCCAAGGTTGAGGAACATGTAGTCCTCGTTCGCGCCCTGACGCTTCATGCCCCAGGCTTCTGGGTTGAAACGCGCCGATTCTTCTTCGAGCTGCTGCTTGGCCAGGGTCAGGCTGTAGGGGTCGAACTCGGTGGCACGGGCCGGGTAGTCCTTGCGCAGCGGGTGACCTTCCCAGGTCGGCGGCATCATGATGCGGCTCAAGTGCGGGTGGCCGGCAAAGTCGATGCCGAACATGTCCCACACCTCACGCTCGTACCAGTTGGCATTCGGCCAGATGCTGGTCACCGACGGCAGGTTCAGGTCGCCCTCGCTGAGCGAAACCTTGATCATCACATCGCTGTTACGCTCGATCGACAGCAAGTGGTAGAACACGCTGAAGTCGGCAGCTGGCAAGCCGCGGCGCTGGGTGCGCAGGCGCTCGTCGACGCCGTGCAGGTCGTACAGCATGCTGTACGGTTTGGCCACGCCCCGCAGGAAGCTGAGCACTTCCTTGAGCTGAGCGCGCTTGACCCACAGTACGGGCATGCCGGTGCGGGTCTCTTGGGCGACGAATGCGTCGGCGCCAAAACGGTTGTGCAGTTCGACGACCACATCCTGGTCGTCTGCCTTGTAGGGCGGAATGAAAATAGCGTTGTCCGCTGTCATGGTCTCGGTCGCTTTGGGTCAGCGTTAAGAATGAAGCCAGGCCGCCGGCTCTTTCGGGAGCGGGCGGCAGGTCGCTGGATCAGACTTCGTCGGGGCTGCGCAGGTTGGTAACCGCAATGCGCTGTTCACGACGCAAGTCTTTCTGGGCTGGCATTTCGGCACGGTAGATGCCTTGATCACCAACCACCCAGGAAAGCGGGCGTCGCTCTTGGCCGATCGACTCCTGCAACAGCATCAAGCCTTGCAGGAAAGCCTCAGGGCGCGGCGGGCAGCCAGGTACGTAGACGTCCACGGGGAGGAACTTGTCGACCCCCTGAACGACCGAGTAGATGTCGTACATGCCACCGGAGTTGGCGCACGAGCCCATGGAGATGACCCATTTAGGCTCGAGCATCTGTTCGTACAGGCGCTGGATGATCGGCGCCATTTTCACGAAGCAGGTCCCGGCGATGACCATGAAGTCGGCCTGACGCGGCGATGCCCGGATGACCTCGGCGCCAAAGCGCGCGATGTCGTGGGGCGCCGTGAAGGCCGTGGTCATTTCCACGTAGCAGCAGGACAGGCCGAAGTTGTACGGCCAGAGGGAGTTCTTGCGACCCCAGTTAACCGCGCCACGCATCACATCTTCAAGTTTGCCCATGAAGATGTTCTTGTGGACCTGGTCTTCGAGCAGCTGGTCGGTGACGGTTTCCCGATCACCTACCGGGTACTGCTCATTGGGCGCATCCGGGTCGATTCTGGTGAGATTGTATTGCATTGCCAAAGCCTCATTGTTTCAGCTTCGCTTGCCGCTTGCGGCGACCTTCGGGAGCCCAGTCAAGGGCCCCGACGCGCCATAGGTAGACAAGACCTGCCAACAGAATTGCTATGAAAACGAGTGCTTCGACGAATCCGGTCCAGCCGCTTTCGCGGACGGACACAGACCATGCATACAGGAAGAGGGCTTCGATATCGAAGATCACGAACAGCATCGCGACCAGATAGAATTTGGCGGACAGGCGCAGGCGGGCGCTGCCGACGGGCAGCATGCCGGATTCGAAGGGTTCGTTCTTGGCGCGGCCCCAAGCCTTGCTACCAAGCAGGCTGGAGAGGCCGAGCATGAAGGCACACAGGCCGACGACACCCAAAAGGAAGATGGCAAAGCCCCAGTTGTGGGCGATGAGTCCTGCCGAATCGGACATGCGAGAAATCCTTATACAGAGACCCAGCTCTGCAGTCTGAAATAAGTAGAGCGGCGACGAGGTGTCGCAGGTGCAGTGACCAAATGTCGCAGCTGAATCAATCGGGCTGATTTTATGGGTAAAGCCCCAGCAAGTAAAATTTCCGTTGCAAATTTATTCCTAGGTTTTAGAACAAAACCCGCGCCTAACTGGCTGAAAGCCTTGAAATTCGGGCATTGCATGGGGTTTTGTTAATTATGTTTCTTGCGACTGGTAACGAATTACAAGTCTCGTAATGATAATTAATATCATTTGTCGCGGTGCTTACTAGTTCGATTCTACGCCCCTTGCAAAGTTGATATGCCTACTTGCCCTTTTTGCAGGCGCGAAAAAGTAGGTGTTCTAGCACCCTCCAGCGCCACGCGCACCGCTCTGGATCAATAATTGTTGCGTCAGGTACTGATGCATCGTTTTGCGCGGGTGCCAGCACAGCATAGCTGCTGGCTGGAGATGTGGGGTGAGGGCTGCTAGGGGATGGCGGAATTGATTTAGCGCCTGTGAGATCGAGCGCCGCCCGCGCGGCGCATCGCGAGCTTTGCTCGCTCCTACGTTTGTTTCGGGCCAGTAACGCCTGTGACAGGCGCGCGCGACCGCCTTGTTTGTACGACGCGATATTGCGTCATGCGCCAAGGCGTTCGCGCGCAAATCCCGCAGGCATAATTGGCCCGAAACAAACGTAGGAGCGAGCGCAGCTCGCGATGCGCCGCGCGGGCGGCGCTCGATCTCACAAGCGCTGCAACCCTCGCGCCAGTCACAAGCGCCACCACGCTGCCTAAATAAAAAGGCCCAGGGCTCTCGCAAGCCCCGGACCTTTGCTCAACAGCAACCCCTTATCAGTGGAACTGCTCTTCCTCGGTCGAACCGGTCAGTGCAGTCACCGACGAAGCGCCACCCTGGATCACGGTGGTCATGTCGTCGAAGTAGCCGGTGCCCACCTCTTGTTGGTGCGCCACGAAGGTGTAGCCTTTGTTGGCGTCGGCAAACTCCTGTTCCTGCAGCTTCACATAGGCGGTCATGTCGTTGCGGGCATAGTCATGCGCCAGGTTGAACATGCCATGCCACATATTGTGAATACCGGCCAGCGTGATGAACTGGTGCTTGTAACCCATGGCCGACAGCTCGCGCTGGAATTTGGCGATGGTGGCGTCGTCCAGGTTCTTCTTCCAGTTGAACGAAGGCGAGCAGTTGTACGACAGGATCTGGTCCGGGTACTCCTTCTTGATCGCTTCGGCGAAGCGACGGGCCTCATCCAGATCCGGCTTGGCGGTTTCGCACCAGATCAGGTCGGCGTAAGGGGCGTAGGCAAGGCCGCGGGCGATCGCCTGGTCCAGGCCAGCGCGCACCTTGTAGAAGCCTTCACGGGTACGCTCGCCAATCACGAACGGCTGGTCGTACGGATCGCAATCGCTGGTCAGCAGGTCAGCGGCATTGGCGTCGGTACGCGCCAGGATAATGGTTGGTACCCCCGACACGTCGGCAGCCAGGCGCGCGGCTACCAGCTTCTGCACCGCTTCCTGGGTCGGCACCAATACCTTGCCACCCATGTGGCCGCATTTTTTCACCGAGGCCAGTTGGTCTTCGAAGTGCACGCCGGCAGCGCCTGCTTCGATCATGTTCTTCATCAGCTCGTATGCGTTCAGCACGCCGCCGAACCCGGCCTCGGCGTCTGCGACGATCGGAGCGAAGTAATCGATGTAGCCGTCGTCGCCAGGGTTCTTGCCGGCTTTCCATTGAATCTGGTCAGCACGGCGGAAAGCGTTGTTGATGCGCTTGACCACGGTGGGGACCGAGTCCACCGGGTACAGCGACTGGTCCGGGTACATGGACTCGGCCGAGTTGTTATCTGCAGCCACCTGCCAGCCGGACAGGTAAATGGCCTGGATGCCGGCTTTGACCTGTTGCACTGCCTGGCCGCCGGTAAGGGCGCCCATGCAGTTGACGAAATCTTTTTCGGGGCGGAAGGACGGGTGAGCACCTTCGGTGACCAGCTTCCACAGTTTTTCAGCGCCTTGGCGAGCAAAAGTGTGCTCGGGCTGGATGGAGCCACGCAGGCGAACGACATCGGCGGCGGAGTAGGTACGGGTCACGCCTTTCCAGCGCGGGTTCTCGGCCCAGTCTTTCTCGAGGGCTGCAATTTGCTGTTCGCGTGTCAGTGCCATGGAAATAAACCTCGTCGCATCGATCTTGGGTTAATTGTGCTGATGCTCGGGGCGAAGCAGGGGCCAGGCGGGTGTCTGTCAGGGCGTGCGGCGGCGAACGCGAAGGCTCGAAGGGGAAGGAGGTGCAGGCCAGGCGCCAGTGTGCTCCGGCAGGTCGGCTCGTGGATGCCTTGCTGCGGTGCGACGCGATTGCCAGAACTGCGGTGATGCGCTTCCGTCCCTCGGGACAACTTCTTCGTTGCAGTCGCAATCCCGTCGAACCGCCTTGTGGGCCGTATAGACACGAGACGCCTCCAGGGGTGAGAGGAGTGCGCCTCGAAGGCCCTTGTCAGGGCCCCTGATTAGCGGGAGCGAGGCCATCATGCCCTTGGGAAAAACACCCTGTCAAACGTTTTGTAGTGCTTTTTTTCTATTACTACATCTTTGGTCTAATGCGACTTGGCAGTCAGTTTCGAGGCCTTTGGTCGAGGCCTTGAATTTGCAGGGATCAGTCCAGAAGCTCGACTTTGACCCGCAATGTCATGTTTTCACCCCGTTGAGTGCTGTATGTACGGCTCGAAGGGTCGCGTTCGGCTTGGCTCTGCTGGTTGTAACCGGCCAGGGTGATCCATTCGCCAAGCCTTCCGCTGACTGTCGTGTCGGTGCTTTGCACCTTCACTACATCAGCACGTTCCTGGCTCAATCGATCATTATTGCTGCTGATTTGCAGGCGAACCCTATCCCCGATCAGGCTCGGCGTAACATAAAAACCTTGGGTTACATTGCGGTACTCAGTGTTGCTTTGGACGCGACCGTAGCCGTCGGTGCTGGTGCTGGTGATCGGGATGCTCTGGCCGATCTGGATCAGTGCCGGTTGGCCTTCGCTGGCCTGGATCTGTTGCAGGCCGCCCTCGCGGTTGCTGGTGCCGTAATGGATCACCTGGCCTTCGCCGCGGGTGTCCTGGTAATTGCTGTCGCTGTTGTCGACGCTGATCATTAGGCGCTTGGGTACAGTGTCCAGTTGCTGTAGCAAGGCGCGTAAGTCGTCGATGCGCTCGGCGCTGGCATTGACGATCAGCTTGTTCTCGAAAGCGCTGACGGTACCGTCGCGCCCGATCAAGGCCTGGGCGGCCGGCAGCAGTTCGGCGCTGCTGCGGTGCTGCAGCGGCACAACTTCGGTGGCGGCCAGCGCAGGTACGCTGACTGCCAGCAGCAGCGATGCGAATAGAGGGCGTAGCGGCATGCTCATGTTCTCCGCGATTGGAATCCACATGATGGCAAATTTGCCAGCCGTTTGCCGGGCTCGGGTCACGCACGGTGCTTTATCTGATTTTATCTTGTAGGCTATAAATTATAGTCAGCAGGATAATTCAGGATAATCCCATGTCGCCCTCCCGCCCGCTTTTGCGTCGTGAACCGCTTGCCAAGGCGCTGGCGCAGGACTTGGCCGGTGAGTCCCTGGTGGACTACAGCTCCGGTATGTTTCTGGCTGCACCCAGGCGCACCGGCAAAAGTACCTTCCTCAATAATGATTTCATCCCGCAGTGCAGGCTGCGGGGTTGGCTACCGGTGTATGTCGACCTGTGGTCAGATCGGGACGCAGCTCCGGCTGATCTGATCAGCGGGGCGATTGGCGCGGCGTTGAGTAGTTTCGAGGGCGCCCTGGCGAAGGCGGCGAAAAAAGCCGGCATCGACAAGATCAACCTGCTGCGCACCCTCAGCTGGGACTTCACCAAGCCCCAGTTGCCCGCAGGCACTACCCTGGCCCAGGCGCTGGCAGTACTGCATCAGATCTCAGGGCAAATGATAGTGTTGATCATCGACGAAGCTCAGCACGCTCTTAACAGTGAGGATGGCCTTAACGCCATGTTCGCCCTCAAGGCCGCCCGTGACCATCTCAACCGGGGCGACTGCCCGGACGGTCTGCGCCTGGTGTTCACAGGGTCCAGCCGCGACAAGCTCGCCAACCTGGTGCTCAAGAGCAAGCAGCCCTTCTATGGGGCCAGCATTACCCCGTTTCCATTGCTAGGCCGAGAGTACGTCGGCTTCATTACCGAGTTGTGGAACCAGCGCCTGGCCGACAGCAACCAGTTCAAGGTACAGGACATGGAGTATGCGTTCGAACTGGTTGGGCGGCGGCCGGAAATGCTCAATAAACTGCTGGCTGAGGTCAGTGTCGGGCTGGGCGAAGCGGCCAACCTTGGAGAGTTGCTACGCACCGGTGCACTCAACCATCAAGCTGGAGTCTGGAGCGATTACGAAAGTGCCTGGAACGAGCTTTCGCCCTTGCAACAGGCAGTGCTTCAGGTGATGGCCGAGCGAGCGCAGAGCCGACAGCCGTTCTCGCCATTCACCGAGCACACCTTGCTGCAGATAACACGCAAGCTTGAGCAGGGCGGCGTTGAGGTCACAGCCAGTACGCCGAACGTGCAAAAGGCTCTGGACGCCCTGCGCGACAAGGAACTGGTGTGGAAAGCCAATCGCGGCGAATATGCCTTGGAAGATGCTTCGATGGCCCAATGGCTGACCCGCAGCCTTTGCTGAAACACCTTGCGCTGGCCGCTGTCAGACGAATTCCGTAACATCGCGCCCCCGATTCACCGCCCGTCCGCCTGGACCGCACCACAGGATACCCATGAAGCCCGCCCGACTACGTGCCGACCTGCTCGCCGGCCTGACCACCTCGTTCGCCCTTGTTCCCGAGTGCATTGCCTTTGCCTTGGTAGCCCATCTCAACCCTTTGATGGGGCTGTATGGTGCCTTCATCATTTGCACGCTGGCTGCGTTGTTCGGCGGTCGCCCAGGAATGATATCCGGGGCTGCAGGCTCCATGGCGGTGGTCATCGTCGCGCTGGTGGTGCAACACGGTGTGCAGTATCTGTTGGCCACGGTCTTGCTCGGCGGTGGGGTGATGATTCTGTTCGGCTTGCTGCGCCTTGGCAAGTTGGTAAGGCTGGTGCCTTATCCGGTGATGCTTGGCTTCGTCAATGGCCTGGCGATCGTCATTGCCATGGCTCAGCTGGAACACTTCAAGGAAGGTGAGCATTGGCTCAGTGGCACATCGCTGTATCTGATGATCGGCCTGGTGGCGCTGACCATGCTGGTGGTCTACGTGCTGCCGAAGCTGACCCGATCTGTGCCCCCAGCACTGGTGGCGATTCTTGGAGTTGGCGCACTGGTGTACCTGCTCGATCTGCCTACGCGCACCCTTGGCGACATGGCGCACATTGCCGGCGGCTTGCCGCACCTGGCGCTGCCGGATGTGCCTTGGAGCTTGGAAACCCTGAAGATCATTGCGCCTTATGCGGTGCTGATGGCGATGGTGGGCCTACTCGAGACGCTACTTACATTGAACCTAACCGACGAGATCACCGAAAGCCGCGGTTACCCGGATCGCGAGTGCGTGGCGTTGGGTGCAGCCAACATGGTCTCCGGACTGTGCGGCGGTATGGGTGGCTGCGCCATGATTGGCCAGACCGTGATCAATCTCAGCTCCAATGGCCGTGGCCGGCTCTCGGGCGTGGCGGCCGGGGTGATGATCCTGCTGTTCGTGCTGTTCCTGTCGCCGCTGATCGAGCGTATTCCGCTGGCGGCACTGGTCGGGGTGATGTTCGTGGTGGCCCAGCAGACCTTTGCCTGGGCGTCGTTGCGAGTGCTGCACAAGGTACCGCTGAGCGACGTGCTAGCGATCATCGCGGTAACGGTGGTGACCGTGTTCACCGACCTGGCCATGGCGGTGCTGTTCGGCATCGTCATCGCCGCCGTGAATTTTGCCTGGCAGCATGCTCGCGAGCTCTATGCCGACAGCCATCAGGACGGCGAGGGCAAGCATTATCAGGTGCATGGCACGCTGTTCTTTGCCTCGGTCACGCCCTTTCTCAACCAGTTCGATCCGGCCAATGACCCGGCCAAGGTCACCCTGGACTGCCAGCATTTGAGTTTTGTCGATTATTCGGCCATCGCTGCATTGCAGACCCTGCGTGAGCGCTATGAAAAAGCGGGTAAGCACCTGCGCGTGGTGCACCTGTCGGAGCGCTGCAAGAAGTTGCTCAGACGCGCGGGTGAGCAGCACTGAAGGAAGGTGCTGATATAAAGCCCACACAGGTTGGCGGGCACCTCAAAGCATGCATTCGCCCCTGTGTGCGGCCATAGCCGAATGGGCCAGCGCAGAACAAAGGCTTATTCTGCGCGATTCTTCTTCACGATCGCGTCGGCAATACTTGCCGGCGCCTCGGCGTACCGGGTGAACTCCATGGAGAAGCTCGCCCGGCCTTGGGTCATCGAACGCATCGAGGTGGCGTAGCCGAACATCTCGCCCAGCGGTACTTCAGCACGAATCACTTTGCCGGCCGGCGTCTCGTCGCCGTCCTGGATCATCCCGCGGCGCCGGCTCAGGTCGCCCAGAATATCGCCTTGGTACTCTTCCGGCGTTACCACTTCAACTTTCATCACCGGCTCCAGCAGCACTGCGCCGCCTTTTTGCGACAACTGCTTGGTGGCCATGGAGGCGGCGATCTTGTAGGCCATTTCGTTGGAGTCAACGTCGTGGTACGAGCCATCGAACACTGCTGCTTTGAGGTTGATCAGCGGGTAGCCGGCCAGCACGCCGTTCTTCATCTGCTCCTCGATGCCTTTCTGGATTGCCGGGATGTACTCGCGCGGTACCACGCCGCCGACGATTTCGTTGATGAACTCAAGGCCTTCGGCGCCTTCATCGCCCGGAGCGAACCGAATCCAGCAGTGGCCATACTGGCCGCGCCCGCCAGACTGACGCACGAAGCGGCCTTCGATCTCGCAGGTGTTGCGGATCTTTTCGCGGTAGGCCACCTGCGGCTTGCCGATATTGGCATCGACGTTGAATTCACGCCTCATGCGGTCGACGATGATGTCCAGGTGCAACTCGCCCATGCCAGAGATAATGGTCTGGCCGGTTTCTTCGTCTGTGCGCACGCGGAAGGAGGGGTCTTCCTGAGCCAGCTTGCCCAGCGCTATGCCCATTTTTTCCTGGTCGCCCTTGGTTTTGGGCTCCACTGCCACCGAGATCACTGGGTCGGGGAAGTCCATGCGTTCGAGGATGATGGGCTTGTCGATGTCGCATAGCGTGTCGCCGGTAGTGACATCCTTCATGCCGATCAGCGCGGCGATGTCGCCCGCGCATACGTCCTTGATCTCGGCGCGCTGGTTGGCATGCATCTGCACCATCCGGCCGATGCGTTCCTTCTTGCCTTTGACCGAGTTGAGCACAGCATTCCCCGAACTGAGCACGCCTGAATACACACGGGCGAAGGTCAGGGTGCCAACGAACGGGTCGGTGGCAATCTTGAAGGCCAGGGCAGAGAAGGGCTCTTTGTCGTCGGCGTGGCGCTCCAGGTGCTTGTCTTCATCGTCCGGGTCGGTGCCCTTGATCGCTGGGATTTCCGACGGAGCAGGGAGGTAATCGATAACCGCATCGAGCATTAGCGGTACGCCCTTGTTCTTGAACGAAGAGCCGAGAATGGTCGGAACGATTTCATTGGCGATGGTGCGCTGGCGCAAGGCGGCCTTGATTTCATCGATGCTCAGCTCTTCACCCTCCAAAAACTTGAGGGTCAGCTCATCATTGGCCTCGGCGGCGGCCTCGACCATGTGTGCGCGCCATTCATCGGCCAGCGCCTGCAATTGAGCGGGAATCTCTTCTTCGCGGTAGCTGGTGCCCTGGTCGTTGTCGTTCCAGTAAATGGCCTTCATCTTCACCAGGTCGATCTGGCCGATGAAGTTTTCTTCGCTGCCGATGGCCAGCTGAATCGGCACCGGGTGGTGGCCCAGGCGCTGATCGATCTGCTTGACCACCCGTAGAAAATCGGCACCCTGGCGATCCATCTTGTTGATGTAGGCCAGGCGTGGCACGTGGTATTTGTTGGCCTGGCGCCAAACCGTCTCTGACTGCGGCTCGACCCCATCGGCGCCACTGAACACCACGACCGCGCCGTCGAGCACGCGCAGTGAACGCTCGACTTCAATCGTGAAATCGACGTGGCCGGGTGTGTCGATGATGTTGAAGCGGTACCTGTCGGGAAACTGCTTGGTCGAGCCTTGCCAGAAGGCAGTAGTTGCCGCCGAGGTGATGGTGATACCGCGCTCCTGCTCTTGGGCCATCCAGTCCATGGTCGCGGCGCCGTCGTGCACCTCGCCCATCTTATGGTTGACCCCGGTATAGAACAGAATGCGCTCGGTAGTGGTGGTCTTGCCCGCATCAACGTGGGCGACGATACCGATATTGCGGTACAGCTCGATGGGGGTTGTGCGGGCCATGGTGGACTACCTGCGGCGGTACGGATTCTCCCACGGTAGCAGAGCAGGGGAATCTTGCTTGACCGTCGGGCCGTCAGTCCGCCTGCGCTTGCAGCACCCACTGGCCGTCGATTTCGCGGGCCAGCCCGCTGGCGGGCAACAGAACCAGCAGGCGTTCGTGCAAGGCAGGTTCGGTGAAGGTCTTGAGGGTGGTGAAGTCCAGCGCGCCAACCAAGCTCAGATCGGCTTTGGTGTAGGACAGCCAGGCCTTTTTCAGAACTTGCGCCACGTCGCTGCCAGCAGTGCTGGCAAAGCGGCGGTGCCATTGGCGGCCTTCGAAGGTGAAGGTGTGCGCGTGGCTGTAGCTGCTTTGGTCGCTGCCTTCGGCACAGCGGTGACAACTGCACGGGCCTTCGCCGAAGGCGTTGCGCAGATAACTGTTGAAGTCCACGACGGGCTTGAGGGTCAGGCGTTTGTCGACCTCGAACAGGTCGGCGATCATGGGTTGTTCGGCGCTCACGCAGGTGTCCTCGTGTGGTATGGCGTACATCGGCGGGCACCCTAACAGATCAGCCCTTTCAGATCACCTGTTGCAGGCTGGCCTGTTGGTGCAGGCCACCTGTGAGGAGGCTGGTAGAGACAAGTGGAATCACCTGCCGTACTCTACGCGCCTTCACGCTTAGACATTTTTCGAGGTAACCCGCTTGAGCACCAAGTACCCTTACACTGCCACCGTGACCGTCAGCGCCGAAGACCGTGGGGGCGATACCGAGGCCTCGGAAAACCCCGGCATGCGTGTTGGCCTGGAAGCGGTGACCGAAACCCTGAAAAAGGTGCATTTCGTCGGTACGCTGGCAGCCCCGGAGAAATCGGCAACGCACATCTGCGTAACGCTGGAAAACGGCCTTACCTACTATGGCCCGATCGTCAACGGCCATGCCGAACTCGAAGGCGGCTGGATCGCCTTCGAATCCGACATGCTCACCCCGGAAGAACTGGGCCTGTAAGCTTCACTCGAGCTCGGCCAGGCACTGCTCGAAGATATCCAGCCCCTGCTCGAGTACCTCAGCTTCGATGGTCAGCGGCGCCAACAGGCGAATGATGTGCCGTGCCTTGCCGCTAGGCATCAGCAACAAGCCTTTGGCCCGTGCGGCCTCCACCAGCTTAGCCAGCTGAGCCGGTGCAGGGCTGCCGTCTGCATTGACCAACTCGATGCCGCGCATGGCGCCCGTACCGGTCAGGCGGCCCAGGTATGGGCTCAGGCCAGCGGCCCTCCAGCGGGCATGCCTGGCCACAATCGCCTGCTCCTGGCGTTCACCCCAGGTAGCGATGTTCTCGTCGGTCATCTGCGCCAAGCTGGCCAGTGCCGCCGCACAGGCGATCGGGTTGCCCGAATAGGTTCCCCCCAGGCCACCCTTGGGCAGGGCGGCCATCAAGTCCTGGCGCCCGACCACTGCGCCCAGCGGCATGCCACCGGCAATGCTCTTGGCCAGCAGCAGCAAGTCCGGCTCGATGCCCAGGCGCGGGAAGGCAAAGCGCTGGCCAGTGCGGCCAAAACCGGACTGAATTTCGTCGATGATGATCAGGATCCCATGCGCGTCGCAGAACCGCCGCAGCGCCTGGGCAAATGACGGGTCCAGGGCCAGGAAGCCCCCTTCTCCCTGCACGGGCTCGAAGACGAAAGCCGCTACATCTTCCACCGCCAGCTCCACGCTGAACAGGCGCTCCATGGCCTTGAGCGCCTGCTCGCAGCTGACGCCGGTATCTGCGCTGGGATAGGGCAGGTGATAGACGGGCCCCGGCAGCTCACCGACCCGCTGCTTGTATGGCGCGACCTTACCGTTGAGGTTCAGGGTGGCGAGGGTACGGCCATGAAAGCCACCGTCGAAGGCGATGATGGCGCGTTTGCCGGTGGCTGCGCGTGCCACCTTCAGAGCGTTTTCGGCGGCTTCGGCACCGCTGTTGGTGAGCATGCCTGCCAGCGGGTAGCTGACCGGCACGAACTGGCTCAGGCGCTCCATCAATTCCAGATAGGGGCCATGAGGCGCGGCGTTGAACGCGTAATGGGTCAGGCGGCTGGCCTGGGTCTGGATCGCTTCGACCACAGCCGGGTTGCAATGGCCCAGGTTCAGCACGCCGATACCGCCGACAAAGTCGATGTAACGCTTGCCATCGGTATCCCAGACTTCGGCATTGCGGCCATGGGAAAGTGTAATCGGGTGAACGATGGCGATGGATTGACTGATACTTTCCAGCTTCATGGGCACGCGGACCTTGTTCATGTTTCCTATTATCCAAGCGCGCCGCGGTATTATTCTGCAAACGAATTATTCGATTGCGATCATTCCCTGAATTCGCGATCTTTACTGGTCGTGCTCGGCCACCCGCTCGCGGATCCACTGCACGAACGCTTTGACCTTGGGCACTTCGGCGGCATGTTCGGCATGGGCGATGAAATGCCGACCGTTGCTTGGCACCGGGTGGTCCCAGGCGATCACCAGCTTGCCTTCGCTCAGTTCCTCGGCCACTAGGTAGCGTGGGATCAGAGCGACCCCGCAGCCGGCGATGGCCGCGCGGATGCACAGGTAGAACGTGTCGAAGCGTGGGCCGTGGTAGCTGTTCTGGCTATGCAGACCCAGCCCCTGGAACCATTCGTGCCAAGCTTCAGGGCGCGATGCGCATTGCAGCAGGCGGTGTTCGATGAGCGCCTCTGCGCTGTCGAACCGGTGCCGGGCCAGCAGCTCTGGCGCGCACACAGGAACCACGGCCTCGCTGAACAACGCGATGCATGTGGCGCCGGGCCAGGTGCCCTGACCGAAAAAGAACGCGATGTCAGCTTTGGCCTGCACCAGGTCGAAGGGCTCCAGTTCGTTGCGAATGTCCAAGTGAATGCGAGGATGGCGCTCGCCGAAACCTTTGAGCCTAGGTATCAGCCAGCGTGCGCCGAAGGTCGGCTGGGTCGCGATGCGCAGCACCTCGGTCTCGTCGCCGTAGCTGAGGATGTAACGGCTGGAGATATCGATCTGGGTGAGGATCTTGTTCACTTCAGTGAGGTACAGCGCCCCAGCCGGAGTCAGGTGCAGGCGCCTGCGAATTCGTTGGAAGAGCGAATGCGACAGCATCTCTTCAAGCTGCGCGACCTGCTTGCTGACGGCGCTCTGGGTCAGGTGCAGCTCTTGGGCTGCACGGGTGAAGCTCAGGTGCCGGGCGGCAGCTTCGAAGCACTGCAGGGCAGTGGTCGAGGGCATCAGGCGTTTGGACATAGCAAAGGCGTACCCAGCAAAAAAGGAAAGAGTTCATTCCGCAATGGAATCATGTGTTTCGAAAAGGTCGTTTGTTGACCTCGCCTTATAGATTAATACTGACCTTGAACAACGATTACAACCGGTAACGCAAAGAGGAGGGCTATGCGCAACCGGCGATATAAAACAAGAACAACGAACACCCTATTACCTGAATTCTGCTTCAACTTTCAGCCGCCCACGGCCGAGTGCCGTATAGCGGCCGACCCATTCGAGGGTTCACCATGGTTTCGCCAAATAAGAACAAACAGCGGTCCTTGCAACACGGCCTGACTTCGCGTCAGGTGTCGATGATTTCAATCGCTGGCATCATTGGTGCCGGCCTGTTCATTGGCTCATCGAACGCCATCGCTACCGCCGGCCCAGCCATCCTCATTTCCTATGCCATGACCGGCTTACTGGTGCTGCTGGTCATGCGCATGCTAGGGGAGATGGCCATTGCCAACCCCAATAGCGGGTCGTTCTCCACTTACGCCAGCGAGGCGATCGGCCCTTGGGCCGGCTTCACTATTGGCTGGCTTTACTGGTGGTTCTGGGTATTGATCATTCCTGTCGAGGCCATCGCTGGCGCAGACATCCTGCATGCCTATTTCCCCGACGTGCCGTCTTGGTTGTTCGCCTTTGTGATCATGGTGGTGCTGTCGGCCACCAACCTGATCAGCGTCAAGAACTTCGGTGCGTTCGAGTACTGGTTCGCATTGGTCAAAGTGGTCGCGATCATCGCCTTCATCGTGGTCTGCAGCCTGGCGGTGTTCGGCTTCTGGCCGCTGGCCGAGGTATCTGGCATTGGCCATCTTTGGCAAAACGGTGGGTTCATGCCCAACGGTTTCGGCACAGTGCTCGGTGGGGTGCTGATCACCATCTTCTCGTTCTTCGGCGCTGAGATCGTCACCATTGCGGCCGACGAAACTGCCAACCCCAAGGACAAGATCCGCCGTGCCACCAACCTTGTGGTCTACCGCATCGCGATTTTCTACCTGGCGTCGATCTTTCTGGTGGTGTCGCTGGTGGCTTGGAACGATCCGAGCCTCAAGGCAGTGGGCTCGTTCCAGCGAGTGCTTGAGGTGCTGAACGTGCCAGGCGCCAAGCTGCTGGTCGATCTGGTGGTGCTGGTGGCTGTGACCAGTTGCATGAACTCTGGCCTGTACACCGCTTCGCGCATGCTCTATTCACTGGGCGCCCGCGGCCAGGCTTTGAGCATGACCAAGCGTATTTCTGGTGCCGGTGTGCCGACCGTTGCGGTGATCGTCTCCACCCTGGCAGGCTTCGTCGGTTGTTTCGTGAACTATGTACTGCCAGGCAAGGTGTTCGGCTTCCTGCTGTCCACCACCGGTGCCATCGCCTTGTTGGTGTACCTGGTAATCGCCGTGTCGCAATTGCGCATGCGGGCACGTGCCGAGCGGGAGGGGCGTGCACTGGAGTTGAAGATGTGGTTGTTCCCTTGGCTGACCTGGCTGGTCATCGGCACTATCGTCATGGTCCTGGGCTACATGCTGCTCAGCGACGCCTATCGCTACGAGACGCTGATGACCGCTGGCGTGACCGCATTCATCCTGCTGGTGTCGCTGACCCAGAAGGGTGGCAAGGCGCTCGCCCAACCGGCTTGAGCTTCTGCTTTAATGGGGGCGTTTCGCGCCCCCATTTCAACAAGCACAGGCAGCGTATGAACGATCCGATTCCCTCCCTTCAAGCACTGGCCGCACCCGAAGGTACCTGTTACGGCTGCGGCTGCTCCCATCCAAGTGGGCTGCACCTGCAAAGCTACTGGGATGCCGACGGCATTCACCTGCTGTGCCGGCATTCACCCGACAGCACCTTCATCGGCTGGCCTGGCCTGGTCTATGGTGGCCTGCTGGCCATGTTGGTCGACTGCCATTCGAACTGGACGGCGATGGCGCATCACTACCGCGCCGAAGGCCGGGAGGCGGGGAGCCTGCCGCGCATCGATTGCGTTACCGCAAGCCTTGGGCTGAACTACCTCAAACCTACCCCCATGGGCGTGGAGCTGCTGCTCAGGGCCCGGGTCGAAGGTGAAGTCGGGCGCAAGACGCGGGTGATCTGTGAAGTCTGGGCCGGCGATGTGCTGACGGTGAGTGCCGACTCGGTATTCGCGCGGGTGGATACCGAAAAGCTCAAACTCAAGGCCCATGGCAAGGCCAGTTGATCAATGGCCGGTGATGGTCAGCCGCGCGGGATGTCACTACAGTGGTACGTCCACCCCCAAGGCTAAAATTGACCATGACCGACTTGAGCGCTTTCCCCATCACCCGTAAATGGCCCGCCAAGCATCCCGAGTGGCTGCAGCTGTACTCGCTGCCCACTCCCAATGGCGTGAAGGTCTCGATCATGCTCGAGGAGATTGGCCTGCCCTACGAGCCGCACAAGGTCAGCTTCGATAGCGATGACCAGTTGAGCCCCGAGTTCATCTCGCTGAGCGCCAATAACAAGATTCCGGCCATCCTCGACCCCAATGGGCCAGGCGGCCAGGCGCTGGGGCTGTTCGAGTCGGGGGCAATCCTGCAGTACCTGGCGGAGAAAAGCGGCCAGCTGCTGAGCAACGACCCGGCCCAGCGTTATCAAACCCTGCAGTGGCTGATGTTCCAGATGGGCGGCATCGGGCCGATGTTCGGCCAGGTGGGTTTCTTCCATTTCTTCGCTGGCAAGGAATACGAGGACAAGCGCCCCCGTGACCGTTATGTCAATGAATCGAAGCGTCTCTTGGGTGTGCTCGATCGGCATCTGAAGGGGCGTGATTGGATGGTCGATGAATACAGCATTGCCGATATCGCCATTTTCCCATGGGTGCGCAACCTGGTAGAGCGCTACAACGCCCGCGAACTGGTGGGTTTCGATCAGTTTGCGCAGGTGCAGCGGGTATTGGCGAAATTCCTCGAGCGCCCGGCGGTACAGCGTGGCCTCAAAATCCCAGCCTGACCAGCGAGGCTGAACCTCGAACGCCGCAGGTGTGTAGCATGCCCGTTGAATTGATTGGCGCAAGCGATGCCCATCGCGACTTCGCCCGTGACCTTACTCGGCGGGCGATGTTGCCCTATTACCACGAGTTCGGCCTATTGTGGGTCGAGGAGGCCTTCGATCAAGCGTGGGCTTGGCGCGAGCAATGGCTGGTGATGCAGGATGATCAGGTGCTGGGTTTTTGTAGCCTTAGCCAGGATCGGCAGGCACTGTTCATTCGTGAACTGCACCTGAGTGAGCAACACCGGGGGCGAGGGGTAGGCAGTCAGGTGTTGCAGACACTGGCGGGCTGGGCCGCGCAGCGCCGTTTGCCGCTGCTGCGATTGATGGTGTTCAAGAGCAACCCGGCGCGGCAGTTGTACCTGCGCCAGGGTTTCATCGACATGGGTAACGATGAGTGTTTCGTGAGGATGCAACGGGCCATTGGTTGACCGCTACCGGCCCGGCAAATCACTGCAACCGATACCTCATGGCTGCCTTACCCGCACCGTCGCGCCCTGGCGAACAGTCGCCTCTAGCAGCTGCCCTTGCAGCGGCAACAAGTCACCAATCAACAGGTTCTGCAGCAACGGTTTGCCGTCGAAGCTGTTGCCGCCCAACACCACGTCCCGAACCCCCTCGACCCTGACCAGCGCCTTGCCGACCCGGCCAAGGCGGTTGCCACTGAGCAGCAACGGCCCGGCCAGCGGCGTCGTATTGCGCAGGCTGACGGCGTATTCGGCGGTATTGCCGATACGGTTGTCCAGCAGGGCCACGGCGCCGACCTCGCTGGCGTCCACTGCGCTGCCTTGGCTGCTGGCCAGCAGGTTGTCGTCGATTACCAGTGGCGCCGCCGCAGTTGGTGTCAGGCTGCGCAACTGAATGCCGTTGCCGCGGCTGTCGCCGATGCGGTTGCCAGTCAGCAGCACTGCGCCCTGTTGTTCGGTGATTTCGATCCCAGCCTTGGTCGCGCCAAGGATAAGGTTGTCTTCGACCAAGGCCCGCGTCTTGCCACGCAGTCGTACGCCGCTGTTGTTGTCGATGCCACGTAGTTGGTTGCCTTGCAACTTGACCTGGCTGTTCTGCACATCCACGGCGTATTGTTGCGAGCGCTCGAACTGGCTGGTGCTGATGGTCGCCTGGCTATGCTGCAACTCCACCGCTGTGGACATTTCGCTGAACTGGCTATCGCGGATGATCACCGTGGCCGGGCGAGTACTGGCCGCCTGCTGAGTACTCAAGGCGGTGGTCAAGCCCCGCGAGAGGTTGGCGTTGTAGCCCAGGCGCTTGAGGGTCGAACCCAGCACCTGGGTATGGCTGCCAGCCCAGGCCACAACGAAGGGTCGCCACGCGCGGTCGGTGCTCGCCGGTTTGTCGCCGGCCATGCTCTGCAGGCTGGACTGGTTCAGGCTAAGCCAGCCCTGGTTGATCAGTGCCGTACCGGAGAAACTCGCCAGGTACAGACTGGTGCCTTCAAGGACCAGGCCGGCGTCGCTGCCGATCATCAGCGGGTAGCTCAACAGGTAGCCGTCTTTGTAGCGCTTGAGCACTCGCGGGTTGTTGAGTGCGTCATGCAACTGCGCCAGCGTGATACTGCCACCACGCAGCATCACCACTTGTGGGTGATGCGCCTGATAACCGGCGATGGCGCGGAACAGGCCGTTGTTGACCAATGGCTCGAAGGGCCAGCTGCCGGCCTGGGAAGAAAACATCGGTTGCAGGCTGACACTGGCACGCCCGGCCGGGCGCTGCCGTTCGGTTTGCGCAAAGGCGACTGCCTGGCGCACCTGCTGGCGCAATTGATCGACCTTGAGCTGGCGTTGCTCAGCCGGCAGGGTATCGACGATCTGGTTGGCTGGTAGCGCCTGGCTGGCGGCCTGAGCAGCGCCTGCCAGCCACAGCGCAGCCAGGCAGGTGATGGAAAAGCGGGCGAGGGCAGCCATGGGTCAGCTCCTTGATCCGGGCAGAGGGGAATAGAAGGCTTTGATCGGGCCGCCGAGCTGGCTGTAGTTGTCCACCTCGCCGTCTTGGCTGTCGTACAGCTGACGCGCCAGCGCATGACCAGGATTGCGCTGCAGAAATGGGATCAGCCACGCCATCTTGTATGGCGCCACATCGCTTTGCGACTGGCCTTTGAGTTCTGGTAGGTCGGCGGGGTCGAGCACCGTGCGCGCGGCGAAATTGGCCAGCAGGTCGAGTGTCTGCTGGTCTTGGCTGCTCCACGGCAGGCCGTTGGCGCGCGCCGACTCGCTCAGCAGCACCAGCGGCACCAGGGCGTACTGGCTGTAGTTGGCTGCCAGCTTGCTGCGCGCCACCTCCAGCGGCAGGTAGGCGTAGTTGCCCTGGTTGGAGCGCACGGCCTGAGCCAGGCCGCGGCGCAAATTACCATCGGCCCAGCGGATGAAGTCGTCGCGGCCAACCAGCATGCCGGTGGCTGCCACCGCCCAGGCTGCCCAATAGTCGTGGTTGTTGAAGTACACGCCGCTGGCGCTGCGGCGGGGGTCGTATTCACGGATCACCAACTCGCCAAGGTCGGCGAACCAGGTACGCTGTGTATCGCTCAGTTGCAGCTTGCCGTCGCTGGCTGCCTGGGTAAGCAGCACGGTGCCAGCCATGGCCGCAAGCGCCCATTTGCGCGCCGCCATACCTGTGCCGGTGGCATCAGGGTTGAGCAGGGCGCCAGCGTCGGCCCAGCGCTGCAGCCACTGGTCCTGACAGGCCAGCGCCATGTTGGCGTCCTGCGGCTTCTTGGCGCCTTGGAAGCGCTTGCTGGCGTAGATCAGGCCGCCGACGAACTGCTTGACCTGCTTGCCGATACGTTCGCTGTCGGCGTCGGGGCTGCTGCGCAGTGTCGACTTGCTTGCATCGCGCTGGTCGTACTTGCTCTGCAGGCGCAGGCTGCCGGTAAAAGGTGCTGGCGGTTCCTTGGTGCAGACCAGGGTACGGTAATCGGCAATCATGGCCGATTGCGGCGTGGGGTGTGCCGGCCAGATGGACTGCGCCGCATGGGCGTGGGGGAACACGAGGCTCATGGCCAGTAACCCGATGCCCGGTAATAGTTTGCTCATAGGCATAGGCGGGTCTCCACGGCGGTCGCTGCGGTACCGGCCTTGGTCGGCTCCATGAATACCGATAACAGGTTGGCGCCGGCGAATTCCGGTGCTTTGCTCAGCTCCAGATAATATTGGCCGCCAGTCACCGCCGCCTCACGGCGGAACCACACCTTGTCCCGCGCGCCGTTGTCGTAATAGACGATGATGTAGAAATCCTTGACGTTCTTGTCGCTCAGACGAATGTCCAGAAAACCTTTAGAAAGCGACTGGCGGCCACTGCCCGCATTGCTCAGCAGCTCGATGCGCTCACCCACCTTCAAGGCCGGACGCTTGAGTTTGCTTTCCAGAACCTGCTGGCTTGCCGCGCAGCCGCCTTGAATGGCCGGCACCAGTTGCCGGTACATCAACGGCGAGTCCAACCGGTAGTTGGCCGGCAGCTCCCAGACGATCAGCTTGGGCGGTGCCTTGGGCTTGTAGTCGCTGGACAACAGGTACTCGAGCAGCGAGCCGTCTTCGCCAACCCCAGGCAGGGCATAGTTCAGTACGTCGACGTTCAGGTATTGCTTGAGGTAGCCGTCGAAGTTGAACTGCTTGCTTTCGTCCTCGCGGGCGGCGGCGTTACTGTCACCCACCAGGATCACCTCAGGGTCCGGCGCGTCATCGAACAGCGCATCGCCGCCACTGGCCACCGGAACCGTCTGGTAGCCACGCACGTACTGAAAACCATAGTTGTTGCCGCACAGTGAACTCATCGCCAGGTTCAGCGTGCCGTCCTTTGGCACCATCACGCCCGGCTCGGTGCGATATTGCTTTTTGGTCAGCCCGGCATAGAACGGTTGGCGACGGATTTCTTCGGCCATCAGCTTCGCCGTGGCCTCGGCCCCAGCCGGTGTCCAGTGGTGGTCACGGCGGAAGAAGTACTCGCCTTTGGGCGGCTGCTGTACCAGTTGCATCATCGGTGCTACCACCGCGCCGCTCTGGCGCAGCTGGCCAAGGTAGGTGGCGAGATTACCGCTGGCGCGGGCGTAGTCGAAACCGTGCAGCTGGTTGGCGAACAGCTTGTCGCGGTGCATCAGCCCGCGGGTCGGCTGGATCGCCATGGCCACATGAATGCCCTGGCGTTCGAACGCCTGCATCAGGCGCGCGAACTCAGGGCGCATCGGTGCTGGAATACCGAATTCATTGGTCAGGTCCACGGCCGAACGGAACAGCCAGCGGTCCTTGCCAGGCACGATCTCGCGCATCAACTTCATACGCCCTTCGGCATAGCGTTGCGGGTCGCTCAAAGCCGGGCACACCATGCACTGCAGGTTCTCGCAACCAGGCTTGCCCGCCTGGGCGGGTTGCGCGGCCTGGCTGGGCAGGCTGAGCAGCGCGATGGCAGCGCTCAGGGCAACAGGTACAAGGGTCTTCATGTGCCATTCATCCTTGCTGAGCAATCGTCACTCGGTCGGGTCGATGCTGTTGGCCAGGGTCATGCTGCGGTTGCCCGGCAGCAGTACATAGCTGTACGAGCGCCCCTTCTTCAGGAACTGCTCGTCGAAACTGGCAACTTTGGTGTCCTGCTGGTAGGCAGCGAAGTCGATCTTGATCTCATTGACCATGCGCGTGCCGGTCTCACCATTGCCCAGGGTCTGTACTACGTCGTGCTTGCCATCGGAGGTCTTCAGCGCTGCCGGGTTCTGGGTCAGGTTATAGAAAGCGATCTGCGCCTTTTTCGGCTCATTGACGTACTTGTCGCTGATCAGCTTGAGCTGCTTGCCGTCGTACACCACGGTGCTGGCGGCATTGGCCTTGAGCTGCGGTTCGATGGATTTACCGGCGATGGTGATCTTGTGCGGGCCTGCGGGTGTGAACCGATAGCCGCTGAGCTGCCCGGCGGCGACCCGCTGCGGGTTGACCTTGCCACTGAGGCTGACGTCGATGTTGCTGTCGGACAGGTTCAGCACCCGCACGAAGGCCGAGTCGGCAGGGGCCACGGCGTCGTATAGGTCAGCGTTGCCCTCGGCAGCCAAAACGGTATGGCCGGCGGTGGCCAGGGCGATGGCGGTGAACAGGTGGGTAAGCTTCATTCGGACTCTCCTTGATTCGTCAGAAATGCTGGGGCGCAGCGCTACGGCTAAGTGAGCCTGGGCGGTGGGCGAGCAGGGTGCGTAGTGGGAATTCCCACACCACAGTGTCGATCTGGGTACTTGCCAGTTGATCGCTGGCGAGGAACTGGTTCATCGCCTCGAACGGGCCCCGCGCTTCCACGGCAATGCTCAACAGGTCGCGGTTGAGCGCTTCCTTGAGAAAGCCGACGAAGTTCCAGTCGTCGATCTTGCTGTAGCTGGTGCCGACCAGCATCAGGCTCTGGTCTTGTTCGGCGAACAGGTCGTCGGCACCTTGCTCGGCCTTGAGGGTTTCGTAGAGGGCGATGGGGTTGGGGCCGAACTGGGGGGCCAGGCGCGCGTGGTCGAACTGGATGTAATTCATCAAGTCGCCCTTGACGCTTTTGTCGCCGGCCTTGTGCGAAACGTAGACTTGGTCGCCGAGCAATTGCGGGCGCTGACGTGCCAATTCATAGGCCGACAGCCGTGCGCCTTCAGGGCTCCAGTGAGTGTCGGACTTGAGAAACAGCTGTGGGCCTTCAAGGTTGGCGAGGAAGGCCGCACGCAACGGCACCACATCCATCTGGCGGCCTTGCAGCTCGCTGACAAAGCGGTCGTAGAGGCTGATTACCCGTGGGTCGAAAGCATGCTGGGCGTGGGCTGCGTAGACGTCGAGCTTCATCGGCAATGGCAGAATAACCAGGTGCTTGCCATGCTCTGCCAGTTGCAGGCGCACCTTGGCGATCTGCTCAAGTTGTGCCGCCAGATTGGCGTCTAAATCGTTGGGTACGCGGTATTCCTGATTGGTGTAGAGCCAGCCATCTTTGCCAAGTACCACGCCCTTGGTGCCTTCTCCAAACAGATGGAACTGGGCGTCGGCCCACAACTCAACCGACGGGTCGCGCAGGAAGAAGCGCTTGTCGTAGGCCTGCTCGAACTTGCGCAGCAGCTTGCCGTCGACGAACAGGTTCCAGGTGTCGGTCGAGGTGCGCGCAAAGCTGAACACCGGCGGCAGCGAATAGAGGAACATGGCCGCCAGCACCACAATGAACACAATGCCGTTGGCCTTGCTGGCCGAATTCATCACCGGATACATGGCGTTCTCCTAGAACTGAAAATACAGAAAGGGTGAGAACGAGTTGGCTGCCAGGCTGCTCAGGGCCAGCAGGAAGCCCCCCCACAGCAGCACGCTGTGCAACGCGCCGACATGGCGCATGAAGTAGCCTTCCTTGTTGCCGGCGTAGAAGCGCAAATTATTGATGCCGGCCAGCAGCAGCCAGGCCAGCGCCACCAGAGCGAAGGCCATGGCCATCTTCGAGGCACCCAGCACATACAGCTCCAGCGAGCCGAAGCCGTTGAAGCCGAACAACGCCTTGTAGATATCGATGCTGTGGCGCAGGTCCATGGTGAAGAACAGCGGCATGCTCAACAGGATCAGCAGGCCGGTGCGCAGGTGTCGGCCGAGCTTGTAAGGCGCGCCAACCTTGGTCGCCAGGTTGAACTTGCGCTCCAGCACCATGCCAACGCCAAAGAACAGGCCCCAGCAGATGAAGGCGAAGCTCGCGCCGTGCCACAGGCCCGACAGCAGCATGGTCCAGATCAGCGCCGGCATTGCACCGGCCACCCGTTTACGCACCAGCGGCATGTACACGTAGTCGCGCAAAAAATGCGCCAGGGTCATGTGCCAGCGTGCCCAGAACTCGGTGATGCTCTGCGCCACGTAGGGCTGGTTGAAGTTCTCCGGGAAGCGAAAGCCCATCATCAGTGCCAGGCCCAAGGCCATGTGGCTGTAGCCGGCGAAGTCGAAATACAGCTGCAGCGTCGAGATCACCAGGCCGAACCAGGCGTCGCTGAACTGCAGCGTACCTTCGCTGACGAACAGCACGTTGATCGGTGCCAGGCGGTCGGCGATCAACACCTTCATGATGAAACCGAGCATGAAACGGCAAACCCCCAGCGAGAACAGCTCCAGCGAGTGGGTGCGCTCGCGTAGCTGTGGCGCCAGCTGGCTGTAGCGCAGAATTGGCCCGGCCACCAGGTGCGGGAACAGCGCGACGAAGGCGGCGAAGTCGATGAAATTGCGCGTGGGCGTAGCGTCCTTGCGGTAGATGTCGACGATGTAGCTAAGGGCATGGAACACGTAAAAGGAAATGCCCAGTGGCAGGAAGATGTTCTCCAGCGTCCAGGTGTTGATGCCCAGCGGTGCCAGCAGCATGGCCAGTACTTCGGCGCCGAAATTGGCGTATTTGAAATAGCCCAGGGTCGACAGGTTGCCGGCCACACCGATCCACAGAAGGCGCAGAGCCATGGGTTTGTCGCCGGCATCCAGGCGTGCCTTGATACGCAGGCCGAACCAGTAGTTCCAGTAGGTGATACCGACGAACAACAGCAGGAAGTCTGGCCGCCACCAGGCATAGAAGATGTAGCTGGCGGCGACGATCACCGTTGACCGCCACTGCGCTTTGGCCAGGAAGTACACGGCCAGGAACAGCGGCAGGTAGAGGAACAGGAACACATTGGAGGCGAAGATCATGGCACGGCCCTTCCTTAGTAACTGATCACCACACCGACGCTCAACTGGTAGTCATCGCCGGTTTCCAATGCACTGCCGGCATTGAGGTAACTGGCGCTGACCAGCGCGTTGACGTCCAGGTGTTTGCCATCGATAGCCACCGGAAACATCTTCCAGTAGTAGTTGAGGTCGATCATTTGCCCGACGTTGCGCCCGTTGCCCTGGGTACCTTGGCTGATGGCGCGGTTACGCTGCGTGCGCTGGTCGCCGTTCATGCGGATCGGCAGCGTGCCGTCGGGGTCGCGCAGTTGCAGTTGGGTAACTCGCAGGTCCAGCGCGCTGCGTGGGGTGGGGCGGGTTTCCACGGCGAAGCCGTAGTAGCTCAGGTTGCGCAGGTCCAGGGCGACGAACGAACTGGTAAGGCGGGTGCTGTAGGAGCCAGTACGGGTGATGCGGTCGGACTGGATCGCGTTCAGGCGAAAGCCGTCGTTTTCGTCGCTGGGTTTGTCGGTCAGGCCGCCGCGCAGGGCCAGGCGTGGCGTCCAGGCCAGGCTGTCGAAGCGCTTGCCGACTTCGCCGAGCACTGCCCAGCCTTTGCTGCTGTGGCCGGTGGTGGTGACGCCGTTGCCATTGGTGTTGTCCATCTTGCCGTCCAGCGCCGCCAGTTCCAGGTGGTAGTCACTGAGCACTGAGTAAGGCAAGTTGTCGCCCTTGAAGAACAACCCGTAGCGCATGCCCTTGAAGTCGTAGCGGTCGTCGGCGTCGTGCCCGCTGTGGTCGTTCTCGTGCATCAAGCGCACGCCAACCTGATTGTTCTGGCTCCAGCGATAGGCGTATTGGCCCATCAGGTAGGTCGTGCGCTCCTCGCTGTCGGGCAACTGGTTGACGTCGGTGTTGTAGTTGTAGAACTTCTGGCCAACGGCGAAGAACGCTTCGGAGAAGGTGTCCTGGAAGTTCAAACGCAGCGACTCCAGGCTGTCATCCCACCAGATGCCATAGTCATCGAAGAAACGCTGGCGGCCAAACGAGGCGGAAAAGCGCGGGTCGTCACCGATCAGGTTGCGCTTGACGTACAGCTCGCGCATTTCGGCATACCAGCCTTCGGGCTGCTCGCGTTCGCTGCTGTTGGTCGCCTCAACGGTCAGGTTGCTCGACTGGCTGGAGTCGTAGTTCAGCCACAGGCGGCCGTAGACCATCCATTTCGCCCAGCGCTTTTCCGGTGAGTACCAAGCGAAGGACGGCTCATAGCGCAGGCTATAGAACATTTCCCGGTCGCTGCCGACTTGGGAGTCTTGCGGGCCATAGCCCGTTTGCACGGTGAGCTTGTTGAACACTTCGGAGGTGATCACCGGTTCGCTGCCATCGGCGGCTACGACGCGTACCGGCTCGTTGCTGTCTGCTTCAGGGCCGGTGATTTCTTCGGCGGCAAAGCACGCCGGCACGCTCGCCAGGACGAGCAAGGCGCCAAACAGGGGGTGGTGCGCTTTCACAGGGTGGCCTCCTTGAATAGCCCGTTGCGAGCGGCCAGGGCGCGCTCGATGTCATCCTTGGGCAGGGTTTTTTCCAGGCGCCTGACCAGGCTTTTGGCGCTGCGCTCGCCCAGGTCCAGCGCTACGCGGGCATAGGTGTAGGCTTTGACTGGGTCGTGACACAGCGCGCGGCCGTAGGCGTGCAGGGTGGCCATGCGGTACCAGGCAGCGGTGTTGCCTTTGTTGGCTTCGGCCTGGAACAGCGCCAGGGCCTTTTCCTGGTCAGGTTGGTCCTCGACCCCCTTGCTGTAGTACTCACCCAGCAGCAAGCCGGCACCGGGGTAACCACTGGCACGCAGTTCTTCGATCAATGCGCGGGCCTTGTCCGGGTCCATGGTCAGCCAGTTGTTGACCATGTAGAACTGAGCTTGCAAGGCCTTGGCCCGCGTCGGATCGCGCGGGCGCACCTGATCGATCAGCGCCTGGGTTTCCTCGGCGTTGTGCTCGGTCGGGTTGGAGATCATGTAGTTGGCCTTCGATACCATCGCTGGTACGTATCCGCGGGCGACCGCTACATCTCGCCAGCGTTGGACGCGGGCGGTAGCCAGGTCCAGGGCGTCTTGCTGAGCCTTTTCGCGAGCCAGTTGCTCGGGTGTCGGCGGCAGCTTTTCGGCACCGGCTGTGCTGTTCTGGCTCTCATAGCGGTCGGCATCTTGTTCGGCACGCTGCACGCTGGCAATGCTGTCGAGCAAGGCGGCGATGCGGTGGATGTTCTCCACCGGCAACTGCTCGCGTTCTGGCTCCAGTTGGTCGGTGAATGCTGGGAACAAGCGGTCCTGCTGCTCGCCGAGGAAGACGTAGTAGCGGTCGATGGCGCGGGCATCCACCTTGACCGCCTGGCGGTACCAGCGTTCGGCTTCGCTGCGCCGGCCTTGGCGTTCGGCCAACACGGCATGGTAGAGCTCCGGGCGGCAGTTGAGCAGGCAGGCCTGTTCGTACAGCGCCAACAGTTGTGCGGCCTGAGCAGGTTCGACGAGCTCGGGATAGGTCAGAAACACTTCCAGCGTGGTGCTGGTGTTCCGCGGGTCGAGGTTGGCCGGGTAGCGTGTCAGTGCTTGGGTCATCCACGGGCGCTGCGCTTCGCGCAGGTGTGGAGTGCGGTCGATCAGGCGAGCCAGCGAAGCCAGCGCCGGGACCATGCCACGGCCATCGGCGAAAGCCTTCTGGTACAACGCCACCACTTCTGCGGGACTGGAGTCTGGCCGTGCGGCCAGTACATCGCCAAGCAGCAAGGTGCTGGCCAGATCGCCACGCTCAGCCAGTTGACGCAGATCGCCAGTGACCTCTGCCGATGGGTCCTTGTATAGCGTGTAGCGGATCTGCTCCAGGCTCTGCCCGGCGCTGGCCGTGCTGGCGCAGGCCAGGGCCAGGCTGGCCAGCAGCAGGCGGGGGGGCGTGTTCACGGTCATGGCGTTATCGTCCTTGGTGGTTCAGCGCGCAGCGCCAAACGGCAGGCCCAGGAACAGGTCGACCGCCACCGCTTTCTGGTAGGCATCGGCCGGCAGCGGGCTGTCAGGCTCGATTGTCAGTGCCAGATTGCGGTTGGCCTCATCGACACGCGCGTCGACCACCTTGCCGCTGTAATGCTGGTCAAGGCCGAACACCTGCATGTCCACCGACTTGACCCGCTCGATGTCGGCGAGCTTGTCGAACGGCAGATTGGCGCGCACGAACATGCCCTGCGCCTTGGGCAGCAAGTGCATCAGTGGCGCCTCCTTGTAGCCGTAACCATCCACCCGCGGGCTTGGGTAGTAGACCTGGCAATCGCAGGGGCTGTTGATCACCGTCTCGATGGTGGCACGGCCGAGCAGGGTTTGCAGGTCACCCGGCGACAGGTCGGCCACAGCCTTCATGTCGGCAGGGCTGGTGAAGCTGGTGGCCAGCTGTGTGGAAATGCTGGCCAGCGGCTGCCCGGCGTGCACCTCGGTGGCACCGGCAGGCAGCAGATATTTCACATAGCCATTGTCGGGCATGCTGATGACCTGGGCGTTGGTCGCCACCTGTGCCTGCAGCGCTGGGATGCGGAAGAACAGCAGGTAGCCTTTGTAACCAACGAAGGCCAGTGCGGCGATGCCAGCGGCGGTGTACAACAGCGTGCCCGTCAACGCCTTCAGGCGAGCGCCTGGGGTGCGGGCGCTGGCGTACTTGTGCTTGCGTTCCTTGATGTAGTTCTCGCGCTGCATGACCGTGAACAGGCCATTGATATCAGCGATTTCTCCAGACATGTAGGCGCTGATCAGGTAGCGCAGAATGTCGCGCTTCTGCGCATCGAGGTCGACGAACTGCGCGCCCACCTCGCTGCCACGCTGCGAGACGATACGGATCTTGCTGTCGATGTTCAGGTCGATCTGGTTCAGGCGCAGGCGTATGGAGGCGTCATACAACGCGCCGATCTTCAGGGGGGCGTCGTGGCTCAGGCCCAGGCCGCCCAGGGAAATATCCTGCAGGGCTACCTCGAACGGCGCCTGGCCGGCACTGCACAGGCGCACGCGGGCGTTCATGCGCGTGCGCACATACTGACGCTCGTCGACCGCTTCGTGGACGATGTTGGCCGCTGTTTTGCCCGGGGCCGCGGGGATGTTCGTGGTACTCATATGCAGGCGCCTTTCCTTAACGTTGCGAGAGTTCTAGAAGAACGGTGATGACCCCGAAGAAGATGGCGACCGACGAGCACAGCATCGCCTTCGAGGACCAGCGGTTGAGGCTGGCATCGAAGTCGACGCTGCCAGTGGCCAGAGTGGTCTTTTGCCGCGTCCAGCTTTGCTGGTCCATGTGGAACATCGCGTAGACCTTCATCAGCGAACCGACGATCTGGTTGTAATAAAGGACGAAGGGGTACATCGGGCTCACCGGGTGCCCGGCGAACACGAACAGCACGGTCACCAGGCTGCGCGAGATCAGCACCCAGAACAGGTACACCAACAGGTACTGGATGCCGAACGCCACACCGGCCACCACCGAGGCGGTCAGCCCCATCAGGCAGGTCCACATCGACACCCGCTGGTCGAGCAGCACGTACAGGGTGAACAGCCCAAGGCGCGCGCGGCCGAGCAGGGCCGTGGCGCGAAAGTTCTGGCGCAGCGAGTTGCCGTACCAACGGAACATCAATTGCCGCGTAGCGATGAAGAAGCTGTCGCTGGGTGGGTGCTCGACGGTCAGGGTGTGGCTGTCGGGCACGTAGAAGGTGTTCCAGCCGGCGCGCATCAGGCTCAGCCAGCTCGACTTGTCGTCACCGGTGAGGAACTGGAAGCAACCGAGCCGCCAGTGCTCAAGAAAATCGGCCTCGACATCGCGGATGAACTCGGGGTCAGTCATCACTTCAGCGCGGAAGAACGACAGCCGCCCGGTCAACGTCAGCACCCGGTGTGATAGCGCCATCGAGCACATGTTGATGTGGCGTTGCACGAACCGCATCGAGTGCCATTGGCGCATCCATCGGCTGCCCTCGACTTCGCAGAACTCGTTGGTGGTCAAGCCGCCAACGTCCGGCAGCACGGCGAACAGCTTGACTGCCCGCTCGACACAGCCGGGCAGCATCATGGTGTCGCCGTCGACCACGCCTACCACGGCATCACTGAGCGGCATCTGCCGCGACAACGCCCTGAAGGCATGGGCCAGGCCGTCACGCTTGCCGGTGCCGCGGGCGCGGACGATCACTAACTTGATGTCGTCGCGGTCCTTGACCTCATTGCGCATGATGTCCTTGATGAAATTTTCGTCGCCTTTCTCGACGATCGAAGCGATCACCGTGCAGGGCACTTTCAGCCGTTGCACCTCCTGGAACACCGACTGGTAGACCTTGAAAGTGGTCATGGTGGGAATGCGAAAGCTGGTTACCACCATGAACATGTGCGAGGGCAGCGCCGCATCGCCCAGGCGCTCCACCCGCCGGCGCAGCCTTGGAAATTTCCAATGCAGGAAATACATGCCGCGCACGTAGTGAACGACGGCGTTTCCATAGCGCCACATCCCCAGCGTGCCGATGATGAAGATGAACAAGTGGTGGTTTGGGTCCAGATACTGCGGGGCGACCATCTCCGACGCCAGCGCAATCAGCCCGGCCAGGCACGCCCAGCCGAAGAAGCTGGCGCCTGCGCGCAGGTAGCCGGGTGCTACGAAGGGTGGGTGCTGTCGATCCATGTCGCCTTGACTCCTGTTTTGCCGGTGGCCACGCGCCACACCGCCCAGGGGTGACCCTGTGGCGGGTGGAGCAGGGTGGGTGCTGGGGTGGTTACCAGCAGATGCCCTGGGTTTGGCTGTCGCTCAGGCCAGGCATGAAGCCCACCAGATCGATCACCTGTTTGCCGTGGCCGGCTTGCAGCACGCTGGCAAAGCGTGGGTCGTTGTTACCCAGCACGATCACCTCGGCTTCCTCGATCACCTGCTGCAAGTTGCCGTGCAGCAGCGACGAAACGTGGGGGATCTTCGCTTCGATGTACTCCTTGTTTGCGCCATGCACCCGGGCGTACTCGACGTTCTCGTCGAAAATGTGCAATTGGTAGCCCTTGCCGATCAGGCGCTCTGCCAGCTCCACCAATGGGCTTTCCCGCAGGTCATCGGTGCCGGCCTTGAATGCCAGGCCCAACAGGGCGATCTTGCGTTTGTCCTGGCGTTCGATGAGGTCGAAGGCGTTCTGCACCTGCGAAGCGTTACTGGCCATCAGCGAATCGAGCAGCGGCGCCTTCACGTCCAGGCTGGCGGCGCGGTAGGTCAGGGCACGCACATCCTTGGGCAGGCACGAGCCACCAAAGGCGAACCCTGGGCGCAGGTAATAGCGCGACAGGTTGAGCTTGTGGTCCTGGCAGACCACATCCATCACCTCGCGGCCGTCGACGCCGGCAGCCTTGGCAATGTTGCCGATCTCGTTGGCAAAAGTGACTTTGGCGGCGTGCCAAACGTTGCAGGTGTACTTGATCATCTCGGCCACTTCGATGGTCTTGCGGATCACCGGTGCGTCGAGCTCCTTGTACAGCGACTCGAGCAGATCGCCCGATTGGCTGTCCAGTTCCCCAATTACCGTCATGGCCGGGAAGTCATAATCTTTGATCGCGGTACTTTCGCGCAGGAATTCCGGGTTGACCGCTACGCCGAAATCGACGCCAGCTCGCTTGCCCGAAAACTCCTCCAGAATGGGCACCACCACATTCTTGACGGTGCCTGGCAGTACGGTGCTGCGCACTACCACGGTGTGGCGGCTAGCTTTGTCGCGCAGCGCCGTGCCGATTTCCCGACACACCGCTTCCATGTACACCAGGTCCAGATCACCGTTCTTCTTGCTCGGGGTGCCGACGCACAGCAGCGACATATCTGTGGCAAGAATCGCCCCTTGCACATCGGTTGTTCCGCGCAGCCGGCCATTGTTCACGCCCTCTTGCAGCAGTTGTTCCAGGCCGGGTTCGACAATGGGCGACTTGCCCTGGTTGATCAGTTCGATTTTTGCCGGGGAGATATCGACCCCCAGCACATGATGGCCGCGGGCCGATAGGCACCCCGCGCAGACCGCGCCAACATAGCCAAGTCCAAAGATACTGATGTGCATAGATCCCTCTCTCTGGGGCGCGGCAAGGCCGGCCGAGATACATCGTTTATGAATTTATAAGTGGCAGACGCGCAGAATTAAGCCGCGCTCGGAAGTGGCGTTGCAGGCTGTTTCTTAGTGGTCTGATTTCAGACTAAATGGATCTTAATTTTTGATGCAAGCGTTGTTGCCCGGTTATTTAAAAATAACTTTTAATTTGCTTGTTAAAGTTAAAAAACACTTAGAAATCAATAACTTAAAGTTGCTGTTAGTTAGGCGCCAAAAAAATGAATGCCTGCCGTGTGGCGATAAAGTGACGCCAATCACATGGCGTTGGCCCGGCTCCGCGCGCTGGCGCGTCACCCCACAATGCACTGCATCCATGAATAAACACCTTGAAAATCAAGGCTCCTGCTAAGGTCGTGCTGGCTTGCGACACTGCACGGCGATGGGCATAGTGCCTGTCATCTCTACAACTGCTGGCACGCGCGTGATCAGCAGCTATGAAGGCCAAGGAAGAAGGAGATCTGGCATGAAAGGATTCGGCCCACGCCTGCGCGAAGAGCGTGAACGTTTAGGCATGACCCAACGGGTATTCGGTGACATCGGGGGCGTCGAACCCAACGCGCAAGGCAAGTACGAGAGCGGCGAGCGCACGCCTCGGGCGGACTACTTAGCAGCCTTGGCAAACCGAGGGGTGGATGCACTGTATGTGCTCAGTGGTCAGCGCACCCCGGCGCCGCTGGAAAGCCTGACGGCCGATGAAACCGGTCTATTGGGCGCATTTCGCCGTTTACCTGCGGCTGACAAGGCAGCGTTGCGGCATGTGCTGGGGCGTTTGGCGGGTGAGGGCAGTCGTGTGGAATCGGCGCCGCAGATGCAGCCTGGGTGTCGGACATTTCTGACGGAAGTTTTACGCTAGGTCCGCCATGAAAAATTTTGTTAAGGTGACGGGATCCAATCGCCCTGTTGACGAGGTGTCTGCTTGATTAGGGTCCTAGTGGTCGACGATCACGATCTGGTTCGAACCGGTATTACTCGCATGTTGGCCGATATCGACGGCCTGCAGGTGGTAGGTGAGGCGGATTCGGGCGAATCGGCGCTCAAGCTCGCCCGGGAACTGAAACCTGATGTCGTGCTGATGGACGTGAAGATGCCTGGCATCGGTGGCCTTGAGGCCACCCGCAAGTTGCTGCGTAGTCACCCTGACATCAAGGTGGTGGCTGTCACTGTCTGTGAAGAAGACCCGTTCCCCACCCGGCTGATGCAGGCGGGTGCCGCCGGTTACCTGACCAAAGGGGCTGGGCTTGACGAAATGGTTCAGGCCATCCGCATGGCCTTCGCCGGCCAGCGCTACATCAGCCCCCAGATCGCCCAGCAACTGGCGCTTAAGTCGTTCCAGCCTCAAGGCTCGCCCTTCGATGCGCTGTCGGAACGAGAGATCCAGATTGCCTTGATGATCGTCGGCTGCCAAAAGGTGCAGATCATCTCCGACAAGTTGTGCCTCTCGCCCAAGACCGTCAATACTTATCGTTATCGGATCTTCGAAAAACTCTCGGTTACCAGCGACGTCGAGCTGACGCTGCTGGCCGTTCGCCACGGTATGGTCGACGCAAGCCTCTAACCCTCATGTCTCAAATTTTTGATGCCAGCGCGTTCCTGGCCACCTGCAGTGGCCGCCCAGGCGTATACCGGATGTTCGACGCCGAGGCGCGGTTGCTCTACGTGGGCAAAGCCAAAAACCTCAAGAAGCGCCTGGGCAGTTATTTTCGCAAGACTGGCCTTGCGCCGAAGACTGCTGCGCTGGTGGGCCGCATCGCCCAGGTAGAAACCACCATCACCGCCAATGAAACCGAGGCATTGCTGCTTGAGCAGAACCTGATCAAGCAGTGGCGGCCGCCGTATAACATTCTGTTACGCGACGATAAGTCGTACCCATACGTTTTTCTCTCGGACGGCGAGTTTCCGCGGTTGGGTATTCATCGTGGCGCCAAAAAAGCCAAGGGGCGTTATTTTGGACCGTACCCCAGTGCCGGAGCCATTCGCGAGAGCCTGAGCTTGCTGCAGAAAGCCTTCTCTGTCCGCCAGTGTGAAGACAGCTATTTCGCCAACCGCACTCGCCCGTGCCTGCAGTACCAGATCAAGCGCTGCAAAGGCCCGTGCACCCGCTTGGTCACGCCCGAAGAATATGCCGAGGACGTACGTCACTCGGTGATGTTCCTTGAGGGGCGCAGCCAGCAGTTGGGCAATGAGCTCAACGAAACCATGGAGAAGGCCGCCATGGCTCTGGATTTCGAGAAGGCTGCCGAACTACGCGACCAGATCGCCCTGTTGCGACGGGTGCAGGATCAGCAGTACATCGAAGGCGGCTCTGGCGACGTCGATGTGGTAGCCGCCTTCGTCAACCCGGGCGGTGCGTGCGTCCATTTGATCAGTGTTCGCGGCGGCCGGGTGCTGGGCAGCAAGAACTTCTTTCCGCAAGTGGGTATCGAGGAGGAAGTGGCCGACGTCATGGCTGCGTTCCTGTCGCAGTATTACCTGGGCAATGCCGAACGTGAAATGCCGGGTGAACTGATCGTCAACGTGCTGCACGAAGACTTTCAGGCCATCACTGACGCCGTGCAGAGCCTGCGGGGTCGGGAGCTTGCGATCAGTCATCGCGTCCGGGGTACCCGCGCCCGCTGGCAACAATTGGCGGTAACCAATGCCGAGCAGGCCCTTAATGCCCGGTTGGCCAACCGTCAGCACATGGCTGCGCGTTTCGAAGCGCTGGCCGAGGTCCTCGGCCTGGATGAAGTACCGCAGCGTCTGGAGTGCTATGACATCAGCCACTCCAGCGGCGAAGCCACGGTCGCCAGCTGCGTGGTGTTCGGCCCGGAAGGCCCGATCAAGTCCGATTACCGGCGCTTCAATATCGAAGGGGTGACAGCAGGCGACGATTATGCCGCCATGCATCAGGCCCTTACCCGCCGTTACGGGCGCATCAAGGACGGGGAGGGCAAGTTGCCCGATGTGCTGCTGGTCGATGGCGGCAAGGGCCAGTTGAACATGGCCCGCGAAGTGATGCAGGAGCTGGCCTTCAACGATCTCACCCTGCTGGGTGTGGCCAAGGGCGTAACGCGCAAGGCCGGCTTCGAAACGCTGTATCTGAACGATGTGGCCCATGAGTTCACCCTCAAGGGCGATAACCCAGCACTGCACCTGATCCAGCAGATCCGCGATGAAGCGCACCGTTTTGCCATCACAGGGCACCGTGCCCGGCGTGGCAAGGCCCGACGCACTTCGAGCCTGGAGGACGTTGCCGGGGTGGGGCCTAAGCGCCGCCGCGACCTGCTGAAACACTTCGGCGGCTTGCAGGAACTCAACCGCGCCAGTGTCGACGAGATCGCCAAGGCGCCTGGCATCAGTAAAAAGCTTGCCGAGTCGATTTATGCCAGCCTGCATAGCGAGTAGAATGCCGGGCTCAACCCGCAGCCAGTCGTACCGATGAATATTCCAAACCTGCTCACCGTTCTGCGCGTCCTGCTGATCCCAATCTTCATCCTGCTGTTCTACATGCCTTATCACTGGAGCTACATGGCCGCCAGTACGGTGTTCGCCATCGCCGCTGCCACTGACTGGCTGGACGGTTACCTGGCACGCCGGCTGCAGCAGAGCACCCCATTCGGTGCCTTCCTCGACCCAGTGGCCGATAAATTGATGGTGGCGGTGGCGTTGGTGCTGCTGGTGCAGGTGCACGCCAACTTCTGGCTGACATTGCCCGCGGCAGTGATCATCGGCCGCGAAATTGTGGTGTCAGCATTGCGCGAGTGGATGGCGGAGCTGGGGGCGAGGGCGCATGTGGCGGTTTCCAGCCTTGGCAAGTGGAAGACGGCGGCGCAGATGCTGGCGCTGGTGATTCTGTTAGGCAACCCGCCCGTTGTGAATTTTTGGGTGGTATTGGGCTATGGCCTGCTGCTGGTGGCGGCCGCGCTCACCCTGTGGTCGATGGTGCACTACCTGGTGGCAGCTTGGCCGCACCTGCGCGAAGGCTCTGAAAAAAAATAAAACTTTTTTGAATCAAGGGGTTGACGCTATTTCAGATATTGCTAGAATGGCACCCATCACGACGCGGGAATAGCTCAGTTGGTAGAGCACGACCTTGCCAAGGTCGGGGTCGCGAGTTCGAGTCTCGTTTCCCGCTCCAAATTAAGATTTATAGCGTTCTACAGAATTCTGTAAATCATCGAAAAAAGACGCTTAGGCGTCTTTTTTTCGTTTAAGTCCAATTCATTCGGACTCGTGGGCATTCGGGCCCTTCAAGCAATGAGTCCATGAATTAATAGCGTCCATAGCCCATGTTCGTTGCTGAAAAAGAGCGCTGAGCATTACGGGCATCCAGCCTTTGCGTCAAACCAAAGAGCTCTTGCATGGCTTTCTCGGAAGGGAAGGTTTGCCATGCTAAGGCTATCGGTAAGAACTTCACCCTTGGCGCTGGCTATTGCCCGTCAACCGGCGCGACAGCGCCTGGTGGTAGTCCGAGCGCGATCGATGAGCCCACCTACCACATGTGAGGCCGTGATTTATCGTGGCATATCTGGCGAGCAGTGCCACGGCAGCACCGCTTCGTAGTCTGTTACCGACGAGGCATCCGACAACCGCTCGAGTATGTGGCGCAGCCCCGTATAGGGCTCTTGGCCGTTGACCTTGGCACTTCCGACTAAGATAGAGATCTGCGCACTGGCCGTGGCGCCCTTGGGTGTGTCACTGAATAGCCAGGCATTGCGTCCGATGACAAATGGCTTAATCGCACGCTCGCCAGGTTAATGTTGATCTGTAAATGCCCGGCCTCGACATAATGCTCCAAGCGACTCCAGTTGTTCGCCAACAAGTGTTTCTTTTCGAGCCCAGCTTACACAGCTTGAAACGATATAACGGCCACACCGACAACGATAATCACGATTGATAAAAATTTTCTCACGACACCACCTGGAGCAATATCTTCGGCGATAAACTTCGGGAATAGTTTCGTTGCCAGAAACCCTAACGCTAAAACGAATAGCGGGTGAATACTGACGACAACCGAAACCAAGGCAGCACCGCCTCCCGCTGCAAGTGCAGCCATGAAAAAAACATAGCCGCCAACATCAAAAATGTTTGTCACTCCAAAAATCCCAAACTGCTTGAAATTCAAGGTCTTTAGATCGTTAGTAATGAGTCTCCGCCATTTCGGCACCAACAAAAGCAACATGCCGCCTAGAGCATAACCAGCAAAGTTAAAAATCAGCACCGACTCCAAGCTTTTCAATTGCAGTATCTCGTCTGAAATAACAGTTGAGACAGCCCCAAAAAAAGCAGAAACCAACAAAACAACTACATGTCTGGGGTGACCAAGCCCTCTTATTGTCTGCCTAGACATGCACAATATTAGAATGCCAACAACGATCATAGCAAAGCCAGTCACCTGCCAAGATGTTGGGATGGCATGAAAAATCAAAATGGATGCTGCCAATACGAAGATTGGTTCAGATTGGTGAATTGGGATCACTACCGATACATCCATGTCTTCTAGCGAATAACTATATGCAAAGTATTGCAAAAATATTGCAAGTCCTGAGCAGATATTAATCACTGCTATGTGCAAATCTAAATCAGTAGGCTGAAAATAGGCATAAATGGCTCCTGCAAAGAAAATATTTCCAATGCTCAGCAGGAAAATAAAGGAGATGCAGTTTGAGGTGATATGGTTAATGGCAAATTTATCAACAATATTTGAGAGGCTCCAAAACAGCGGAGCCAGAAGTGCGGAGTA
>NZ_JBJJLN010000024.1:0-62542 GCF_046230725.1 Pseudomonas sp. KCJK9000
AAAGCTCGCGATGCGCCGCGCGGGCGGCGCTCGATCTCACAGGCGCTAAAAGGCTCAAATTGAACCCAAAAAAATCCGACACCAGATCACTGGTATCGGATTTTTCGACCCCAAACCTGGACTCAAATGCTTAAGTGAACAGCGTTACCGACAAGTCGAGGCTTTTTGTTTGAGTGAATCAGGGTCAGCGCTTGGCAGCTTCACCAACAACGACGCCCTGCTGCTTGTCCGCCATCAGCGAGGCGTAGTACTGCTCACCTTTGGCGGCATCGTACATACCTTCCCATCGTGCAATTACCAGGGCGGCCAGGGCGTTGCCGATCACGTTCAGGGCAGTACGTGCCATGTCCATGATACGGTCGACACCGGCGATGAACGCCAGACCTTCCAGCGGAATACCCACGCTGCCCAAAGTAGCCAGCAGCACTACGAAGGACACACCCGGTACCCCGGCAATGCCTTTGGAGGTGACCATCAGGGTCAGCACCAGCAGCAACTGCTGGCTCCAGGACAGGTCGATGCCATACAGCTGGGCGATGAAGATGGCCGCGATGCTCTGGTACAGGGTGGAACCATCGAGGTTGAACGAATAGCCAGTCGGAACCACGAACGAGCAGATCGACTTCGGCGCGCCGTACTTTTCCATCTTCTCGATCACGCGCGGCAGCACGGTTTCGGAGCTAGAGGTGGAGTACGCAAGAATCAGCTCATCTTTCATGATGCGCATGATCTTGATGACCGAGAAGCCGAACAAGCGTGCTACCAAGCCCAGCACCATGAAGGCGAAGAAGGCGATGGCGAAGTAAACCAACAGCACCAGCTTGGCCAGCGGCAGCAACGAGCTGAAGCCGAAGTTGGCAACGGTAACGGCGATCAGGGCGAACACCCCGATAGGCGCGTAGTTCATGATCATGTGGGTGACCTTGAACATGGTCTCCGACACAGCCTGGAAAGTACGCACCAGCGGCTCGCGCAGGTCGGACTGCAGGCTCGAAAGACCAAGGCCGAACATTACCGAGAAGAAGATGATCGGCAGCATCTCGCCACGCATCAGCGCTGCGAAAATGTTCGACGGGATCAGGTTGAGCAGGGTTTCGATGAACGCATGCTCATGCTGAACCTCCGCCGCAGTAGCTTGATACTTGGAGATGTCGACGGTGCCCAGGGTGCTCATGTCGATGCCGGCGCCCGGGTGGAAAAGGTTGGCCAGTACCAAGCCAACCACGATGGCTATGGTGGTAACCACTTCGAAATACAGAATGGTCTTCAGGCCGATGCTGCCTAGTTTCTTCGCATCGCCAACCCCGGCAATACCCACGATCAGCGACGAAATCACGATCGGGACGACGATCATCTTGATCAGGCGAATGAAGATGTCACCGGCGGGCTGGAGAACGTTACTGATCCACCAGGCCTTTTCAGCGCTGAAGTGGTTCAGCAGCGCGCCGATTGCAACACCCAGAACCAGACCGATAACGATCTGCCAGGCGAGGCTCAGTTTTGCCTTCTTCATGTCTTTACCCTTTGTTGTAGTGGTCACGGGTACCGACTGGAAAAGCGCGCAACAAAGCCGGTGGCAATGTCACGGGAGCTTTTGGCTTCCGTCCGGAGACCTCGTGTAAGGACACCGCGAGCGAGCGACAAGGCGCCCGTGCCAGCGAAAAAGGCGGCAACTATTGCGATGGCACAGCACGAAATCTAATGCCGGAAACGCATACCCTATACCGGTTCAGCATGGGCAAAGCGCCGGCGTTTAATAGCATGTAAGTCATTGATTTATAACGTTCGGGAATCCGAACAGAGCTAAACCGCTATTTTTAGCCAGTTTTAGCGGGGGAAGGAGTGAGGTTCAAAAAGGCCTGTTCGGCAATCCGAATGGCAGAAATGGCACTTGCCTGGACGCTATCGATCACCAAAAAAAGTGACGTGTGGTCGCAACAAAATGTGTCTTAACAGAGAAAGTAAGAAAGGTACTCATTGAGCTATGGGATGGCGCCTCGGAAGCCCCGCCGGCGAGACATATTCAGCACGCCTGACCGGAAGCTTCCGATTCTGCCTTTCCTGACCCGGCCCACTACTGGAGGCACTCCCTGTACCCCTAGGCCACTCCGATCCTGCAACAATCAGAACAGCCCGGCCCCATGGTCATGCGTTACCCCTCCTCGGGGCGGCGCATCATAGAAGCGAAAACGATACGAAAGTTTCGCTTCTATTGCGTGACAGTGCGCGAAACCTGGTTAGTACCAGTTGGGATCGCGCTTGAGTTGCTCCTGCAACATCGCCTTCATGCCATCGTCTGGCTTACCCAGCCAGCGATACTGCGCATGACGGGTCGGCGATTTGTCCTTGGGCAGGCCTTCGGGTACCTCCACGAGCATCCCGTAGGCATCTTCCTTGTCCCAACTGAACGCGACGATCAGGCGTTTGTAGGTGCAGTTCTGTGGCGACTCGCATAGCGGGCCAACCAAGTATTTGTCACCGTCCTCAGTGAGGGCAGTCATTTGCTCCTGCCCACTACCGCTGAGGTTGATCACCCAATCGGGCAGGCGCTCCTCACCTTTGATCGCGTCTTGCCATGCCTCTCGATACTCGGGGTCCGAGCCGAGCAGTTGCTCGACCCGAACCTGGCCATCATTGGCCGCCAGCACTGTTGCACTACCACCCGACATCAGGGCAGCGAAAACCAGTGCCGTGCTCAGCTTCCTGCTCATCGTCAACCTCGACCACGTCCAAAGAAGAAGGAGGCTACGAACAGGACCAGGAAGACGATGAACAAGATCTTCGCAATGCCTGTAGCGGCGCCAGCGATACCACCGAAGCCGAGCACGGCGGCAACAATGGCGATGATGAGAAAAGTAATTGCCCAGCTCAGCATGATGCTTCTCCTTTCTTTTTGAAAAATGTTCAGAACACCCAGCGATCCTGAGGCACAACGTTTGCGACGGTGGCCGGCGAGGTGTTGACTGCAGGACGCTGCCCTGCAGGCTCATTGGCTTGGACCAGCGAGCTGGTCCGGTTTGCCTGAATTTGAGCCAGCAGCGCAGTTTGCGCGGCGACTTGATCGGCCAGACGCGAGGTCTGCCAGCTGTAGTAGAAGAGGCCGGCGGCCAAGGTCAGCAGCAAAGCCATCCCAAGCAACAGGAACTGGCGCACTGGAAGTGCGACATTGAGCGAGCGGTTGACGTTTGGGCGGTTCATGCCGGCTTCTCCTGCTGTAATTTTTCTGTTCAAACCTGAACAAGTAATTGCAGCCTGCATGCCAGCTTTGGAAGCTTATAAAAATCGTTATAAATCAATGACTTATACAGTTAGCCCGGCAGGAGTGAGGACGTATACTGCACGATACCCCTGCCAGGGTCGTGCGAAATGCACGACTCAGGCTTCGGCCTTGGCGGCTACCTTTAGAAGATCAACGTCCACACCGCGTATGCCAATGATCTGCCGAGCGATCTCCAGAGCGATGGTCTTCTGTTCGCGGCTCAGTACTTCACCGCTTAGCCTGACCATGCCTTTGTCGCTGGCGACTTTGATATTCAGGCCATCGAGATTGCGACTGAAACGCAGGCTGGTCTGGATTTTGTCGACTATCCAACTGTCGCTCGGCTGAGGCTCGCTGTCGGCGCCAACGGGGGTCTCCCTAGCTTTTGCCATGGCAGCGCTATCCAGGCTGACCAGGTTATTGACCAGATACACACCCGCTGTGCTGCCCGCCAGTACGCCTGCCAACGCCTTCGCCTCTGCACTGTCCACTTTGCCGCGCAGGGTAATCACGCCATCACTGCTCTGAACCTCGATGGGCGCCTTGTTCGTGATGCGACTCCACTGCAGCCGCGCCCGTACAACTGCGGCAAGGGTCGCATCCTCAAGGCGCTGAGCGTAAGCGCGACGCTCCAGCGGGCGCTCGACCAGTTGGGCGTTAACCCGTAACTGGTTATCAACCTGTTCGATGCCATGGGTTGCCAGTGCTACTTCCTCTGCGAGCTGTCGCTCGACCTGGTTTTCGACTTCGCCCGACAAACGTGCCTGTTGGCCATCGACGGCGACCTCGATACGAAACAGGTTGAGCATAGGATTGAGCGCCAAGGCCGTTTGCACGGAGCCCAGCCGCCGCGCGTCCTGCACTGGATCAGCCAACGCAGATGTGCAAATGGTTAGAAGGCTGGTTGCCAATACGGTCATTCGAATGAGAGGGCGCATGGATATACCTCGTTGATAGGCAAAAATAGAAATACTTCGCAACCAATGTGCCAGGTAAGGGCTCTAAGGAAAGCATAGGGATATCCAGCTTCACGGCATTAAACGGACATTGGCTAGCATGCAAAGGACAGAATCCGTCACAATTGACCGTGCAACTTGCCCGATTTTTCCCACACTAATTACAGAACCATCCCAAGGAGCGCAGGAAATGCAACCAGCCCAGGACAATCAAGGCCGCATTCTGCTGGTGGATGATGAGTCCGCAATCCTGCGCACCTTCCGCTACTGCCTTGAAGATGAAGGCTATAGCGTCGCCACGGCCAACAGCGCCGCACAGGCTGAAGCCTTGCTGCAACGCCAGGTGTTCGACCTGTGCTTCCTGGATTTGCGCCTGGGTGAGGACAATGGGCTGGACGTGCTAGCGCAGATGCGTATCCAAGCGCCCTGGATGCGGGTAGTCATCGTCACCGCGCATTCGGCGATCGATACCGCCGTGGACGCCATCCAGGCCGGCGCCGCCGACTACCTGGTCAAACCCTGCAGCCCCGACCAACTGCGCCTGGCCACCGCCAAGCAGCTCGAAGTACGCCAACTCTCGGCGCGCCTGGAGGCGCTCGAAGGGGAAGTACGCAAGCCTAAGGACGGCCTGGACTCACACAGCCCAGCGATGATGGCCGTGCTGGAAACTGCCCGCCAAGTGGCCACAACCGATGCCAATATCCTGATCCTTGGCGAGTCGGGTACCGGTAAAGGCGAGCTGGCCCGCGCCATTCACGGCTGGAGCAAGCGGGCGCGCAAAGCCTGCGTGACCATCAACTGCCCATCGCTCAATGCCGAGCTCATGGAGAGCGAATTGTTCGGCCATACACGCGGGGCCTTCACTGGCGCCAGTGAAAGTACCCTGGGGCGCGTCAGTCAAGCAGATGGTGGCACGCTGTTTCTTGACGAGATCGGTGATTTCCCTCTCACGCTGCAACCGAAATTGCTGCGTTTCATCCAGGACAAGGAATACGAGCGGGTGGGCGACCCCGTTACCCGCCGCGCCGACGTGCGAATTCTTGCGGCGACCAACTTGAACCTGGACGACATGGTGCGCGAGAACCGCTTCCGTGAAGATCTGCTGTATCGCCTCAACGTCATTACTCTGCATCTGCCACCCCTGCGCGAGCGCAGCGACGACATCCTCACCCTTGCCGACCGCTTCCTGGCCCGCTTCGTCAAGGAATATGCCCGCCCGGCGCGGGGTTTCAGCGATGAGGCACGCAGTGCACTGCTCAACTACCGGTGGCCGGGCAACATCCGGGAGCTGCGTAACGTCATCGAACGCGCAAGCATCATCTGCCCACAGGAGCGCGTTGAAGTGAGCCACTTGGGCATGGGTGAGCAGCCCACCAGCAATGCACCCCGTGTAGGTGCTGCGTTAAGCCTGGATGAGCTGGAGCGCGCCCACATCGGCGCGGTGCTTGCCGCCAGTGACACCCTTGACCAGGCGGCCAAAACCCTTGGTATCGACGCCTCGACGCTTTACCGCAAGCGCAAGCAGTACAACCTATGAGGCTGCCGATGAAGCTGCGTACGCGGCTGTTTCTCAGCATTTCGGCATTAGTGACCGTGGCCCTGCTGGGGCTGTTATTGGGCTTAGTCAGTGTGCTGCAGATGGCGGCGGCTCAGCAGCAATCGGTACTGGAAACCACCCACTCCTTGGAAGTGGGCTTGAAGCTCAGGCAGAACCTTGGGGACCAGCTGGTACTGCTGCTGGACAAGGACAACTCCCCGAACAACTTGCCCACGCTGCAGGAGAACTTCCAGGCGCTGCTCGACCACGGCTTGGCCCAAAGCGGTGACCGCGTCGGTTTCGTTAAGGCCAATGAGAACTACCAGGCCTTTCTGCAAGCCTATCGTGCCACTCCGGACCCGTCTCGGAGCATGGATGTGGAGCAACCGCTGGGCGCTGCATTCAACCAAGTGCGCACAGACCTCATCGATTCACACAAGCAAGCCCTCGATCAAATCCTCAATAGCGAAGCGCACACCCGCGATCAGGCGCTTCTGGTCAGCGGCGCGCTGGGCCTGATGGGCCTTGTGGTGCTAGTGCTGGGTTTTATAACTGCCCACAACATCGCCCGGCGTTTCGGCCAGCCTATTGAAGCCTTGGCCAAGGCTGCAGACCAGCTCGGCCAAGGGGACTTCGAGATCACCTTACCGGTGACCCACGCTATCGAGCTTAACCAGCTGACCCGTCGCTTCGGGCTAATGGCCGATGCGCTGCGCAAGCATCAGGCTACCAATGTCGATGAACTGCTGGCAGGTCAACAGCGCTTGCAAGCCGTGCTCGACAGCATTGACGATGGCTTGCTGATCATCGACCGCCAAGGCCTGTTGGAGCACCTCAACCCAGTCGCTCAGCGGCAGTTGGGCTGGGACAACAGCCGTGTCGGTACTGGCTTGGCCGAGGCCTTGCAACGCCCGGAACTCAATCAGCAACTGCGCCAGGTACTGCGAGGCGGCAGCCTGGACCGGCCTCCTGAGGACCTGAGCATCGAGGTTGAAGAGGAAGCCCGGCTGCTCACCTACAGTCTGACTCCGGTCAGCCATCCCCAGGGGCCGATTCTCGGCGCGGTCATGGTATTGCACGACGTCACCGAGCAACGCGCCTTCGAGCGCGTACGCAGCGAGTTCGTGCTGCGCGCTTCGCATGAACTGCGCACACCAGTGACCGGCATGAGTATGGCGTTCGGCCTGCTGCGCGAACGATTGAAGTTTCCGCCTGAGGCTCGTGAAAACGACTTGCTGGAGACCATCGGCGAAGAAATGCAGCGCCTGACTCAGCTGATCAACGACCTGCTGAACTTCTCCCGTTACCAGAGCGGCCTGCAGAAGCTAGAACTTGCACCTTGCGCCATCGACGAGCTGCTCGACAGAGCGCTGCTACGTTTTGCTGACCAAGCAGCCAGCAAGCAGATTGAACTGGTCAAAGCGCTGGAGCCCCCGCTGCCACGTATTCAGGCCGACATCGGGCAACTGGACCGCGTACTGGACAACCTGTTGCTAAACGCTATTCGCCATACACCTAGCGGCGGGCATATCCGCCTGCATGCTCGACGCCACGCAGAACGCGTGATCGTCAGCGTCGAGGACGATGGGGAAGGTATCGCCTACGGTCAGCAAGGGCGGATCTTCGAGCCGTTCGTGCAGGTCGGGCGCAAAAAAGGAGGGGCTGGACTGGGGCTGGCACTGTGCAAGGAAATCGTGCAGTTGCATGGAGGGCGCATGGGCGTGTTTTCCCGACCGGGGCAGGGCACGCAGTTCTACATGGCGCTGCCGGTCTGAACAGGCTCCCCCTCAAGGCTCATCATTGATCCGCGCCCGCCTGGGCTGGCGGCCGCGGATCACAAGTTCAGCAAATTGCCGGGCATTTAGCGGGTGAGCGAACAGCCAACCTTGGCCGTAATTGACCCCCTCGCTGTTCAGTAGCACCGCCTGCTCCTCGCTTTCGATGCCTTCGGCAATCACTCGCAGATGCAGGTCATGAGCCATGCGAATGATATGCGGCGCTACACCGCTGCTGGCGGCGTCGTGGCCCAGTGCGTCGATGAACGCCTTGTCGATCTTCAGGCAATCCACGGGCAACGTCTGCAAATAGGCCAAGCTGCAATACCCGGTGCCGAAGTCATCGATCAACACCTGATGCCCAACCGCCCGCAGCGCCTGCAGGTTATCCCGCGCTACCACTACATCGATCAAACCGCGCTCGGTGACTTCAAAAGCGATCTGACTGGGCGCGACGCGGTGCAGCGCCAACAGTCGAGCAGCAACACTGCCGATACGCGGCACCATCACGTCACAGGCTGCCAAGTTGACGGAGATATAGAGGTTGCGGTGTGAGCGTAGCAACTGCCCTAACTGTTCGAGCACCCGTTGCAGCACAAAGTCGGTGATTTGGCGAATTTGCCCGGTATTTTCCGCAAGCGGGATGAACAAGTCAGGGCTGGTCAACGAGCCATCCGGCCTGCGCCAGCGCACCAGGGCTTCTGCGCCGACACAGCGGCGACTGTCGAGCTCGAAGATCGGTTGATACAGCACCTGCAGCTCGCCCCGGCGCAACGCATTTTGCAACTCCGAACTCATCGAACGCCGCTGCTGGATCAGTTGCAGTACCAGCCAGCCGATACAGCATGCGGCCAAAAGACTTCCGGGGAACAACAGCCAGAGCATGCCATTCATGCGTAAGGGCAAGCTGGCACGGGGTGCAATCAATGCCAACTGATAGTCCGGTGACCGGGTGGGCATCCGATACACCAGCCGATCTTGCAGCTCGATCAAGGATTTTTGGCTGGGGGGCGGCCAGCCATTGGTCGGTGGCCACGCCTGAGGTGGGCCCAGCACCGGTATGGCGCGGGTGCCGTTATCCAGCACGACCAACAAGCTGCCCCCTGGCGGCAGGTCGACTACATCAGTCAGGTGCCCGCGCGAGGTAGATACCAGAAAATTGCCCCGTGCGAGCATCAGGGCAGCGAGGTTCTCGTTGGGTTCAGTAGTGGTATTGAGCCAATAGCTATAGGTCGGCCCCTGAATATCCGGCGCCCGGGTGGGCACGAAGGCCCTGGCCCCGCCCCTGTTGGAGCAGGCGACATTGGCGTCCACATACGCGGCTTCATAGATGAAGCGCGAGCCCAGGCCAACCTGCTGCAGCACCGAAACCATCGCCGGGCTGCAACCGCGCACTGGCTGAGCCTGAAGCTCGTCGACACCCTCGCGCAGTTGGCCGAATACCTGCTCCAGACGCTCGAGAAAGCGCTCGCCCTGGGCGTTCATCTGCGCCATTTCGCTGTCTTTCATCTGCTGCAATGCAATTGCGATGCTGGCGGCCAGCAACACCGCAGCGCTGGCCAATGCTGCAAGGGTGGCCAGCATCCAGGGACGGTAGAAAAATTGGCGCAATGCAGAAATCAGAGCAGACATGGGCAGCATCCAGTTGATTAACAAGGTATAGCAACTGGAATGAGAATCGGCTCTGCCGTTTGGCGCCCGGCTGCAATGCGCTTATCGCATGCGGTTGAGCACCGCCAGCATGGCTGCAGTCTGGGCGTCCGGCATCCCGTCGAAACGCTGCGGGCGGAAGTGCATCTGGAACGCGGCTATGACGTGGCGGGTGGCGACATCCAGCTGCCCAGTCTGCTCGATGGCATAACCGAAGCGGGCCAACTCCTGCTGATACCAGGCAATGGTCGGTGGGTTGACGTTGAAATAGGCCTGCTGGCGGGCCACGGCGTTGGGCTCGGGCCAGATTCCCAGGCCAGCATCGGCCAGGCGCTTCCAAGGGAACAAGGGGCCTGGGTCAAGCTTGCGCAATGGGGCGATATCACTGTGGCCAATGATGTGCCGCGGCTCGATATTGTTGCGCTTGACGATGTCTTTGAGCAAAGCGATCAGTGACTGGATCTGAGCTTCGCTGTAGGGGTACCAGACACGACCATTGGCGGTTTCATCGAACCCCGGGTTGACGATTTCGATGCCAATGGAGCTGGAGTTGAGCCAGGTGCGCCCCTGCCATTGGCTTTCACCAGCGTGCCAGGCACGGCGATTCTCATCCACCAGTTGGTAGACCGTGGCTGGGCCATCGCCAATCAAGTAGTGCGCACTGACCTCGCCTTTGGTCAGCAACGCCAGCGAACGCTCCAGCGAGGCGTTGGTGTAATGCAGGACGACGAACTGGATACGGTTGTCCTGGTTGGCAGAGGGGTGGCTGCGGTCGATGCGCAGGCCGGTCGAACAACCAGCCAGTGCAATTAGCAGCAAGGCGGAAAATAGCGCTTTCATGTGGGGAGCCAAAGTCAGCAGTCAGTAATGCAATAGCATAACGTATACATGGGTTGGCTACCCCCTCAGCTTTGTTCTACCCGGTTACGGCCAAGATCCTTGGCCCGGTACAACGCCGCATCCGCGCGCTTGAGGACCTGGTCGCCGCGCTCGCCTGAACGCCAGGCGCTCAGGCCGATTGAGGTGGTGATGACCACCCGCTCGCCTTTGAAGTGAAACGGGCAGGCCTCGATGGCGGCGCGCATTGCCTCAGCAACTTGGCTAGCCGCCGCCGGCGAGGTCTGCGGCAACAACAGTACGAACTCTTCGCCGCCGAACCGTGCAATGAAGTCACGTGGGCGCAGCCGTTTGCGCAATTGGTCGGCAACTATCTTCAGCACCTTGTCGCCTGCCAGGTGGCCGTAGCTATCGTTGATCCGCTTGAAGTGATCCAGATCGAGAATGGCCATGGCCAAGTGCCCACCTTGCTCCTGCCAGTCACGAGTTTCGCGCTCGACTTGCTCGGCCCAGGCTGCGCGGTTGGGCAAACCGGTCAACGGGTCGATCAACGCCTTCTGGCGCTGCTCTTCAAGGTGTTCGCGATAACCCAGCGCTTCTTGTTCCATGCTGGCAACACGCTCGGCCAGGCCTTGAAGGCGCCCGGCAAGCTCTTGCTCGCGACGGTCCCGCTCGCGCTGGTGCTCGTCCATGGTGCCAAGCAGCCCCTCCAGGCGGCTCTCAAGAATGTGCTTGAGGCTGTCCACATCCACTGCCCCCTGCACACTGCTTTGCAGGCCATCGACCTGTTCGCGCAGTTGGCTGTCCAGTTCGCGGGCGGCCGAGCTGTTATCGGCATGGCCTGCACTGGCTTCGTGCAGATGGCTCTGGAAGCCTTCGAGGCGTTCATTGAGCTGTTGCAAGTAGGTTTCGAACTCATGCTGCCCGCTGTCGGTGATAGCCAGCATCAGTACAGCCAAGTCATCGAGCACCGGGATCAACTCATACCAGTTGAGCCCGCGCGCCACCCGTTCGCGCATCTGCAAGGCTTGGGCTTTGTGGCGTTCTGGCAGGCTGAGGTCGTCCAGCAGGCCGATCAGGGTCTGCTCGATGTGCGCTGCCACCTGGCTATACGGCGGCTCTACTGCATCGGGTAGCGAGTACGGCCCGTCTTCCCCGAGCGGGTCATCGACCGGGGCCGCTAGCCACTGCGGCTCGTGTGCCTGATGCTGCTCGCGGGCTTCTTGGTCGGTGCGTTCATGCTCAGGCGGCAGCTCCGCCCTAGGCTCGACTGCAGGCTCAGGTGCCGAGTAGGCCTGAGGTACAGTGGGGTCGGCAGTTTCTTCAACCCGTGTTGCAGCCTCGGGCGGTACAAGCGGCAAAAGCTCATCGGCATCTTGCACTGGCAAATCAACCAGTACCGGGCCGCTCGGCTGCGAGTCGGCGGCTGAGGCGATGGCCGAAGGGGGCGGTGACAACTGCTCTCGCTCAGCCTGCGGTTCGCTTTCACGGTTGCCAAACAGCCGTTGGAGAAAGCCAGGCCTGGCCTCGTCGTCGGCTTTGCTCAAAGAGGAAAGGGCGCGGCCCTGCAAGCCACTGAGCTCACCCAGCAGGGGCGGCAGTTCTCGGGACTGGGCAACACCGCCGTCGAGCTTCTTCGCCAACTTTTTCAATTGGCGGGCGACGTCACCGGGCACCGGCAGGCCTTGAAGTTGGGTCACCAACGCGTTGAGGGCATCACTGACCTGGTTCATGCGCGTTTCACGACGCTGCTCAGAGTCCAGCACAGCCTTTTCCAAGCGCGGGATCAAGCCGGCGAGGCCGGCGTCCATGTTGTCGCTGCGAATGACCTCGCGCATTTCCTTCATGCACTGGTCCACGACCTTGTCGCTGCCTTCTGCAGCCAGCGTACTGCGCACCAGGCCGCGACGCAGCAGGTCAAGGCGAGCATCCCAACGGCGCTCGAGCTTTTCCTGCTTTTCGATGCTTTTTAAGTATTTTTCTTTCCAGCGCTCGGCTTCTTCGGTCATGCCTTGATCCGCGACGGGTAATGCATCTGGGGGCTGTGTAATGACACGCTGTCGGCGGCTCCCTCAAACACTTGAGGGCTGGCCGTAATCGAGCTGATCTAGCTCAAGACCGGCAGCGTATCCACAGTCAATGCATCAGGCAATCGGATCTCGACCGCAACGGGAAGATGATCGGAAATCGGCTGGGCCAGGACCTCGACCCGCTCCAAGGTAAGGCTTGAGCTGAGCAGGATGTGATCGAGACAGCGCTGGGGCCGCCAACTGGGGAAGGTGGCCTCGACCTGCGGGGCAATCAGGCCCAGGTCACGCAAAGGCGAGTGCTCCAGCAGGTCGGTGGCATGGGTATTCATATCGCCCATCAGCACCTGGTGACGATAACCGCCAATCAGCTCACGGATATAGGCCAGTTGCCGAGCCCTCGTCTTGGCGCCAAGGGCCAGGTGCATCATGACCACGATCAGCGCGTCCTCGCCCTCACCGAAGCGCACCAGGATAGCGCCACGTCCAGCCGGGCCGGGCAGTGGGTGGTCTTCCAGCTGGTTTGGCTTGAGCCGGCTGAGCACGCCATTGCTGTGCTGGGCAAAGCGCCCAAGATTACGATTGAGCTGCTGATACCAGTAGGGGAAAGCACCCAATTGAGCCAGGTGCTCCACCTGGTTCACATAGCCTGAACGCAAGCTGCCGCCATCGGCTTCCTGCAGGGCCACCAAGTCGAAATCGCTGAGCAACTGGCCAATTTTCTGAAGGTTCCCCGCCCGCCCGGTATGTGGCAGCAGGTGCTGCCAGCTGCGGGTCAGGTAATGCCGGTAGCGCTCGGTGCTGATGCCAACCTGGATATTGAAACTGAGCAGCCGCAGCCGTCCATCTTCCGGCAGGCCTGGGGCCTGCAGGTGATGCTCATTGACCTGCGGCTGGTGCAGGCCAATGCCACGCGCGGATCTGAAGCGCCGCATGGTTACGCCGCTTACTTAGCGGCGCGCTCCTTGGCGATCAGCTGGTCGGCAACGCTCAGCACACCTTCCGGCCCGCCGGCGGTGCCCAGGTCGAAGCGATATTTGCCGTTGACCACCATGCTAGGCACGCCGGTGATCTCGTACTTCTTCGCCAACTCCTTGGCCTGATTGACCTGGCCCTTGATCGCGAACGAGTTGAAGGTGGCAAGGAATTTGTCCTTGTCGACACCCTGGGTGGCGAGGAAGTCGGCCATGTCTTTCGGATCGGTGAGGCGCTTGTGCTGATTCTGGATGGCGTCGAAGACGGCCGCGTGAACCTTATGCTCGACACCCATGGCTTCCAGGGTCAAGAACATCTGACCGTGCGCATCCCATGGCCCACCGAACATGGCTGGCACCCGCTTGAAGTTGACATCTTTGGGCAGCTTGTCGACCCAGGGGTTGATGGTCGGCTCGAAGTGGTAGCAATGAGGGCAGCCATACCAGAACAGCTCGACCACTTCGATCTTGCCTGGCTGGGATACCGGAACAGGGTTGCTCAGCTCGATGTATTGCTTGCCGGCAGTGGCAGGCTCGGCGGCCTGGACGGCAGTCATACCGAGTACGCTGGCAGCGACCAGCGCGGCGCTGAGAATCAGTTTACGCATGCTTTACTCCTGAGCATTCATTGGTCGCCTCGACGCGACCTGTGCTGAGACCGGTGGCGAAGGGCCCGAGTTCTGTAGTGTAACGGCTGCGGACAGAAAAAAGGGCGGCCCGCGCCGCCCTTTCATCTTTAGCGTTACAGCATTAACCGAATGTTAATGCAGGCCCTGGATGTAGCTGGCCAATGCTTCGATCTCGTGATTGCTCAGCTTACCGGCGATGGTGCGCATGGTCATGGCATCGCCATCGTTGGTGCGGTTGCCTTCGCGGAAGTCAGTGAGCTGCTTGGTGACGTACTGCGCATGCTGGCCGCTTAGGTGCGGGAAGCCAGCCAGGGCAATACCTGCACCGTTGGGCGAGTGGCAACCGGTACAGGCGGGCATGCCTTTTTCCAGGTTACCGCCATTGAACAGCGCGCGGCCGCGGTCTACCAACTTGGGATCGGCAGCCCCGACACTGGCCTTCTGGCTGGCGAACCAGGCAGCGATGTCGGCGAGGTCCTGGTCATTGAAACTGGCCAGCATGCCGGTCATTTCCAGCACGGTGCGCTTGCCCGACTTGATATCGTGCAGCTGTTTTTCCAGATAGCGCTGGCCCTGCCCGGCCAGTTTCGGGAAGTTCGGTGCCAGGCTATTGCCGTCGGGGTTGTGGCAGGCACCACAAACGGCAGTTTTGGCCTGGCCGGCAGCGGCATCGCCTTTGAGGGGTTCTGCAGCAGTGGCCGCACCTGCGACCCCCAGGGTCAACAGCAGACTCACGACTAGTTTGTTCATCAGCTAATCCAACACGGCTAAGGGTGAAATGTTATGTATCGGGACTGCCGCTCATCCAAAGAATGACCGAACGGTAGTCCTCGGTACTGCAGTCCATGCACAATCCACGCGGCGGCATAGCCTTGAAACCCTGGGTAACATGCACTAGCAGTTGCTCCATGCCTTGCGCCAGCCGTGGCTCCCAAGCTGCCGTGTCACCCTTCTTGGGTGCCTGCGGCAACTGCCCGGCGTGACAGGCCGCACACGTGCGGTTGTACAACGCCTCGGGATCCTGTGTAGCCTGTGCGCTGAAAACCGGCAGGAACATACCGACAGCTAGCAGCCACTTCGCCATGCGAAACGACCTGACAGGGTTGGGGGACGCGCTGCGTTCTGATGCGCGAGCTATTGTTCGACACCCCATGCCCATTCCCCTTCGCTGGGAGAATGAGCACACAAAAACTGGGGCATTATATACTTCCGCCATCCAAACGGAAACGACACCGCTTGCCAGCCTAGGCTTTGGCAACACCCACATCGGATATCCCATGCAAGTCAAGAACCCCATCCTCGGCCTCTGCCAGAAAGCCAAATTCGCCCTCAGCGCAGCCAAGGTCGAACAATGCCCGGACGATCAAGGTTACGAGGTGGCTTTCGCCGGCCGCTCCAACGCCGGCAAATCCAGCGCCCTCAACACCCTGACTCATGCCAGCCTGGCGCGTACCTCGAAGACCCCAGGGCGCACCCAGCTGTTGAATTTCTTCAGTCTGGACGATGAACGGCGATTGGTCGACCTGCCGGGTTACGGATATGCAAAAGTCCCGATCCCGCTCAAGCAGCACTGGCAGAAGCACTTGGAAGCGTACCTGGGCAGCCGCGAATGCCTGCGCGGTGTCATCCTGATGATGGATACGCGTCACCCCATGACCGATTTCGACAAGATGATGCTCGACTGGGCCAAAGCCAGCGGCATGCCGATGCACATCCTGCTGACCAAGGCCGACAAATTGACCCACGGTGCAGGCAAGAACACCTTGCTCAAGGTGCAGTCGGAAATTCGCAAGGGCTGGGGGGATGGTGTGACCATCCAGTTATTCTCGGCACCCAAACGTCTGGGCCTTGAAGAGGCGTACCGGGTGCTGGCGGATTGGATGGAGTTGGAAGACAAGCCAGCTGTTTGATAGCAGAGATGGACCCGCGACTGCGACGCTCTATGGGCCGGCGCTTTTGCGGGTCAAGCTGTGTCCACGGGGCGTCTCTACAGACCAGATGACAAATTGCGGGCAAAAAAAACCCCGGACTTCGTATGGGGAGGGGGAAGTTCGGGGTTCAAGTCTGGACCGCTAGGGCGGGGTCCAGGTATCTGCCAACACTTAACACAACATAGGAGCATCGAAAGGCTTCACCAGCCATTCAGTTACTCTGAGTCCCGCTTCACCGGTTTAGTTCCTGAGCCCTCAAAACTATTTGCGATAGTTTCATGAAACTCGGGAACTAATGGCATAGAGCCATGCCGGGATCTGCGGCACCACGCTGCAGATCCTACACAGCTTCCCAAGCTCAATCAGTGAGCTTCGTCCCAATTCGCACCAATACCTGCTTCGACCACAAGCGGAACATCCAATTGTGCAGCGCTGCTCATGTGCGCGCGTATTTCATGCTGCACCTGGTCGACCAGGTCCTCACGCACTTCAAGCACCAGTTCGTCGTGCACTTGCAGGATCACCCGTGCATCCAGGCCGCTATCGCTGAGCCAATTGTCGACGTTGACCATGGCGCGCTTGATGATGTCGGCAGCAGTGCCCTGCATCGGCGCGTTGATCGCAGTGCGTTCAGCGCCCCGGCGCAAGGCTGGGTTCTTGGCATTGATATCCGGCAGGTACAGACGTCGGCCAAACAGGGTTTCGACAAAGCCTTGCTCCGCTGCCTGGGTGCGGGTGCGCTCCATGTAAGCCAGCACGCCTGGGTAACGAGCGAAATAACGATCGATGTAGTCCTGCGACTGCTTGCGGTCCACGCCGATCTGTTTGGCCAGGCCGAACGCACTCATGCCGTAGATCAGGCCGAAGTTGATCGCCTTGGCGCTGCGCCGCTGGTCTGTGGTGACTGCTTCAAGCGCCACGTTGAACACCTCTGCGGCAGTGGCACGGTGCACGTCCAGGTCATTACGGAAGGCGTGCAGCAAACCTTCGTCCTTGGCCAGGTGCGCCATGATGCGCAGTTCGATTTGCGAGTAGTCCGCCGCCAGCAGCTTATAGCCGGGGCTGGCAACGAAAGCCTGACGGATGCGTCGCCCCTCGGCGGTGCGGATCGGAATGTTCTGCAGGTTCGGGTCGCTGGAAGACAGCCGACCGGTTGCGGCCACGGCCTGTTGGTAGGAAGTATGAATGCGCCCGGTACGCGGGTTGATCTGCCCCGGCAGCTTGTCGGTGTAAGTACTCTTGAGCTTGCTCAGGCTGCGGTACTGCATCAGCACTTCGGGTAGCGGGTAGCCTTGCTCGGCGAGCTCATCGAGCACCGCCTCGGCGGTGGAGGGCTGGCCCTTGGCAGTTTTGCTCAGCACCGGCATGCCCAGCTTGTCATACAGAATCGCCCCCAGCTGCTTGGGCGAACCGAGGTTGAATTCCTCACCGGCCAGGGCATAGGCGCGCTGTTCGAGCTCGGCCATCTTCACCCCCAGTTCGCCGCTTTGCACCTTCAGTAGCGCGGCGTCCACCAGTGCACCCTGGCGCTCGATCTTCGCCAGTACCGGCACCAGTGGCATTTCGATGTCCATCAGCACCGGCTGCACGCTTGGGGTCTGCGCCAGGCGGGCTTGCAGCGCATGATGCAGGCGCAGGGTGATGTCAGCGTCTTCGGCGGCATACGGGCCAGCCTTGTCCAGGGGGATCTGGTTGAAGGTCAGTTGCTTGGCACCCTTGCCGGCAATGTCCTCGAACGCGATGGTGGAGTGCTCGAGGTATTTGAGCGCCAGGCTGTCCATGTCATGGCGTGTGGCGGTCGAGTTGAGCACGTACGATTCGAGCATGGTGTCGTAGGCCACGCCGCGCAGCTCGATGGCGGGCGAGTTGTTGGCAAGAATGTTGATGTCGTACTTGGCGTTCTGCCCGACCTTGGCCTTGGTCGGGTCTTCCAGTAAAGGCTTGAGCGCCAGGAGCACAGCCGTGCGGTCTAGTTGAGCCGGAGCACCTTCGTAGTCGTGGGCCAGCGGCACATAGGCGGCTTCGTGGGGCTCGACGGCGAACGAAAGGCCAACCAGCTGCGCCTGCTGAGCATCGAGACTGGTGGTTTCGGTGTCGAAAGCAAAAAGCGGCGCTTCACGCAGCTTCTGCAGCCATACATCGAAACGCGCCTGATCCAGGATGGTTTCGTATTTAGGCTCGACCTTCGCCGCTGGCGCTTCGACTGGCGCGACCACCTCGCCTACCTTGGCCGCATCGCGCTGGATGTCGGCGATCCAGCTCTTGAATTCCATTTCGGTGTACAGCGCCAGCAGTGCTTCGCGGTCTGGCTCCCCGCACACCAGCGCCTCGACTTCAACATCCAGCGGCACGTCGCACTTGATGGTGGCAAGCTCATAGGACAAAAACGCCGCGTCACGGTGCTCTTGCAGCTTGGCCGGCAATGACTTGGCACCTCGGATGGCCAGGCTCGGAACCTTGTCGAGGTTGGCATAAAGGTCGCTCAAACCACCGCCAATACCCGTCAGCAGGCCAACCGCGGTTTTTTCACCGACGCCAGGCACGCCGGGGATGTTGTCGACCTTGTCGCCCATCAGGGCGAGGAAATCGATGATGTGCTCCGGGCCGACACCGAATTTCTCGTGCACGCCGGCGATGTCCAGCACGCTGCCGGTCATGGTGTTGACCAGGGTGACGTGGCCGTCCACCAGCTGCGCCATGTCTTTATCGCCGGTAGAGATGATCACCGGTCGGCCTTGAGTGGCACTGCTACGCGCCAAGGTGCCAATCACGTCATCGGCTTCGACCCCTTCGACACATAGCAGCGGATACCCCAGCGCTCTGACGCTGGCATGCAAGGGCTCGACCTGCACTCGCAAATCATCGGGCATGCTCGGGCGGTTGGCCTTGTATTCGGCGAACATGGCATCGCGGAAGGTCCCACCCTTGGCGTCGAACACAACGGCGAACAAGCTGTCAGGGTATTGCTTGCGCAGGCTCTTGAGCATGTTCAGCACACCCTTGACCGCGCCAGTCGGCATGCCTTTGGACGTAGTCAGCGGCGGCAGGGCGTGGAAGGCGCGGTAGAGGTAGGAGGAACCGTCCACCAGGACGAGGGGCGCTTGGCTCATGAGCAGAATCAACCTTTTCGGCGGGTCCGGAGCTAGAATAGCCGGATCAATGACGACAAAGGGACTAGGTTATCATGCGTACACTCAATCGCCTGTTACTGCTCGGCCTGTTGGCAACCATGCCGGTCGTTACCCTGGCGGCGGAAGACGCCCCCTCGGCCGATCCCGAGGTGACCATTCGCACGGAAGGCGATAAAACCATCCAGGAATACCGGCAAAACGGCTTCCTGTATGCAATCAAGATCACGCCGAAAAACGGCAAGCCGTATTTCCTGGTCCGCGCCGATGGCACTGATGCCAATTTCATTCGTTCCGACCAACCGGACATGCTGATTCCGTCCTGGAAGATCTTCGAGTGGTAATCTGACGCGCGCACCGTTCACATCAACCCGGCACTTCCCGGCGGAAGTGCCCGTATGGGCTTTTTTTCATCATGTCAGTCTTCACCCCCGTGACCCGGCCTGAGCTGGAAACCTTTCTGGCGCCGTACGAGCTGGGCCGTCTGCTCGACTTCCAGGGCATTGCCGCCGGTACCGAAAACAGCAATTTCTTCGTCAGCCTCGAACAAGGGGAGTTCGTCCTGACGTTGGTAGAGCGCGGGCCAGTCGAGGACATGCCGTTCTTCATCGACCTGCTAGACGTGCTGCACGATGCCGACATGCCGGTGCCCTACGCCCTGCGCGACCGTGACGGCAATGCCCTGCGCGAGCTCTGCGGCAAGCCTGCGCTGCTGCAACCCAGGCTGTCGGGCAAGCACATCAAGGCGCCCAATGCCCAGCACTGCGCCCAGGTCGGTGAACTGCTGGCACACATTCACCTGGCTACCCGCGAACGGATCATCGAGCGCCGCACCGACCGTGGCCTGGACTGGATGCTGGCAGCGGGTGAAGAACTGCTGCCACGCCTGAGCGCAGCTCAGGCGGCTTTGCTGCAACCGGCGCTGGACGAGATCCGCGCGCACAAGGCGCAAATCCTGGCGCTGCCAAGAGCCAACCTGCACGCCGACCTGTTCCGTGACAACGTGATGTTCGAAGGTACGCACCTGACTGGCGTGATCGACTTCTACAACGCCTGTTCCGGGCCGATGCTGTATGACATCGCCATCACCGTGAATGACTGGTGCCTGGATGAGCAGGGTGCGATCGACATGCCACGTGCCCAGGCGCTGCTGGGTGCCTATGCGGCGCTGCGGCCTTTCACTGCCGCTGAAGCCGAGCTGTGGCCGCAGATGTTGCGGGTCGGCTGCGTACGCTTCTGGCTATCGCGGCTGATTGCGGCAGAGTCGTTTGCCGGGATGGACGTGATGATTCACGACCCAAGCGAATTCGAGGTACGTTTGGCACAGCGCCAAGAAGTGGCTTTGCACTTGCCGTTTGCCCTTTGAGGTTTACGACCGGAGGGATTCAGCGCCTTTGAGATCGAGCGCCGCCCGCGCGGCGCATCGCGAGCTGCGCTCGCTCCTACGTTTGTTTCGGGCCAGTAACGCCTGTGGCAGGTGCGCGCGACCGCCTTGTTCGTACGACGCGATATTGCGTCATGCGCCAAGGCGTTCGCGCGCAAATCCCACAGGCATAATTGGCCCGAAACAGACGTAGGAGCGAGCGCAGCTCGCGATGCGCCGCGCGGGCGGCGCTCGATCTCACAGCCGAAGAAAAACCCAAGGCTTATAGCTGTTCCAGGCACCCCGCCAAGTCATCGCCGAGCTTTTCGAGCAAGCGCTCGTAGCCCTTGGCATCCACCGGGTCTGTGCCCCCCAGGGCATCCAGCTCGGCCAGACGCACTGGAAGTCCAGCGGTCAGCGTCTCGGCCAGGCGCGGGCGCAGCGGCGGCTCGCTGAACACACAGGTCTTACCCACTTCCTGCAGGCGCTTGCGCATCGCAGCCACATGCTGAGCACCGGGCTGAACTTCCGACGCCACACTGAACACGCCGGTGTGCTGCAGGCCATAGGCCGACTCGAAGTAGTCGAAGGCTTCATGGAACACGAAGTACGGCTTGCCAGCGATACCGGCCACCCGCGCCTTGATCCGCGCATCCAGTGCATCCAGGCGCTCGGTGAAGCCCTTAAGGTTGCTTTGGTAGCGCGCGGCATTGCCCGGGTCGACCGCCGCCAGGTCTGCGGCCATCTTCGCCGCGATCACCCGGGCATTGACCGAGGACAGCCAAAGGTGAGCGTCCAGGCTGCCTGGGCGATGATCATGATCGTGGTCGTCATGATCGGCCTGCTCGTGGGAATGGCTGTCCTCGCCGAAATGGCGCAGCTGCATGCCCGCCAGGGATTGCAGGGCTACAGTAGGCTTGCTACGGCTACCGAGCACCCGTGGCAAGAAACTCTCCATGTCAGGGCCGATCCAGTACAGCAGGTCGGCATCACCAACCTTGCGCACATCCGAGGGGCGCAGGGCGTAGTGGTGTGGTGATGCGCCCGGGGGCAGCAAAACATCCGGGCTGCCAACGCCTTCCTGCACGGCAGCGGCAATCTGTTGCAGGGGCTTGATACTGGTCAATACACGCACATCAGCCTGGGCTGAACAGGCGATGAAAGCGACAAAAAGCACTAGGAATCGGGACACGATCAATACTCGACTCGTCAGAAACAGGTAACATAATAACGTCTCTATCCAGAACCGTCGCTGCCCATGTCCATCACGCCGCTGGCTCACCGTCCCCACGATCATTCCCATTGCGTGCATAGCGCCTTGTCCGAGGCCGATGCTTTGTGCACGCGCCAGGGCCTGCGCCTGACCGCACTGCGCCGGCGCGTGCTGGAGCTGGTTTGGCAGAGCCACAAACCGCTGGGCGCCTATGACATCCTGGCAGTGCTTAGTGAGCAGGATGGCCGCCGCGCCGCGCCACCCACGGTATATAGAGCATTGGATTTCCTGCTGGAAAACGGCCTGGTGCACCGCATCGCATCGCTCAACGCCTTCATTGGTTGCAGCCACCCCGAGCACGCTCACCAGGGTCAATTCCTGATTTGCCGTGAATGCCACGTGGCGATCGAACTGGAGCAGGACAGCATCAGCAGCGCCATCACCGATAGCGCCAAAGACGTGGGTTTCAGCGTCGAGACCCAAACCGTTGAAATCGTCGGCCTGTGTGCCAACTGCCGGAGTGCGGCATGAGTGACGCCCTGATCCGCCTGGAGCAGGTCGGCGTCAGTTTTGGCGGCGAGGCCGTGCTCGACAGCATCGATTTGGCCGTGGCGCCTGGCCAGATCGTAACCTTGATAGGCCCCAACGGTGCCGGCAAGACAACCCTGGTGCGGGCAGTGCTCGGCCTGCTCAAGCCCCACCGCGGCAAGGTCTGGCGCAAGCCCAAGCTGCGCATCGGCTACATGCCGCAAAAGATCCAGGTCGACGCCACGCTTCCGCTTTCGGTGTTGCGTTTCTTGCGCCTGGTGCCGGGGGTCGACCGCGCGGCGGCTTTGTCGGCATTGCAGGAAGTCGGCGCCGAGCAGGTCATCGACAGCCCGATCCAGACCATCTCCGGCGGCGAAATGCAGCGCGTACTGCTGGCGCGGGCATTACTGCGCGAGCCGCAACTGCTGGTACTCGATGAACCTGTGCAGGGCGTTGACGTGGTCGGCCAGACCGAGCTGTACAACCTCATCACCCGCCTACGCGACCGTCACGGCTGCGGCGTGTTGATGGTTTCCCACGACTTGCACTTGGTGATGAGCGCTACCGATCAGGTGGTGTGCCTGAATCGCCACGTATGCTGCTCGGGCCACCCCGAGCAAGTCAGCAACGACCCGGCCTTCGTCGAACTGTTCGGCCAGAACGCGCCAAGCCTGGCCGTCTACCACCACCATCATGACCACAGTCACGACCTGCACGGCTCGGTGATTGCCCCCAACACCCATGTTCACGGAGAGCACTGCAAGCATGGCTGATTTTCTTCTCTACGCCTTGCTTGCGGGTTTGTCTCTGGCAGTGGTGGCGGGCCCGCTCGGATCGTTCGTGGTGTGGCGACGCATGGCGTACTTCGGCGACACCCTGTCACATGCCGCACTGTTGGGCGTGGCCATGGGCTTCGTGCTGGACGTGAGCCCGGCCTTGGCCGTGACCGTGGGCTGTCTGCTGCTGGCGATCCTGCTGGTGACCTTGCAGCAACGTCAGCCGCTGGCCTCCGACACGCTGCTCGGCATCCTCGCCCCCAGTACCCTGTCACTGGGCCTTGTGGTGCTGAGTTTCATGCATGACGTGCGCATCGACTTGATGGCGTACCTGTTCGGCGATCTTCTGGCCATAAGCACCAGTGACCTGGGCTGGATCCTGGGCGGCAGCGCGTTGGTATTAGTGCTGCTCGCGCTGCTATGGCGGCCGTTGCTGGCAATCACTGTGCACGAAGAATTGGCCATGGTCGAAGGGCTGCCGGTGGCGGGCCTGCGTATGGCGCTGATGCTGCTGATCGCCGTGGTGATTGCCGTGGCCATGAAAATTGTCGGCGTGCTGCTGATCACCTCGCTGCTGATCATCCCCGCTGCGGCCGCTCAGCGTCACGCCCGCTCGCCCGAGCAGATGGCCTTGGGCGCGAGCCTGCTGGGCATCACTGCCGTCTGCGGTGGCCTGGCCATGTCCTGGTTCAAGGACACCCCTGCCGGGCCATCGATCGTGGTCTGCGCTGCAGTGCTATTCTTGCTGAGCCTGGCCCTGCCCAAACGCTGACGATCAGGGTACATCCCGGTGTACCCTGCAACCTTTTCCCAGGTAAAGGGTCTGTAAGACTTATTTTCGAGCGTGCGCACCTGGGTGTAGACTTGCTCGCTTTTTGCGCAAATAGAGAGTCGCAGGAATGAAGCCGTTCGCATCCCGTTATCTGCTTGTTGCCGCGTTTTCCCTGCTCCTGGCCGCTTGTTCCAGTGCGCCGGTCGAACAGGCCGATGTACCTGCCCAAGTCGATGCCTGGCAGCAGCTGCAACAGAGCATCGCCAGCAATGAGCTGGCCACCGCCGAAGACCAGTTGACCGCCCTACAAGCGCAGTCACCTGATGACCCACGCCTGGAGCAAAACCAACGCCAGTTGGCCGAAGCCTATCTGGCGCGTAGCCAGATCGTGCTGCAGAAGGGCGATGTCAATGCCGCCGCCACCGCCCTGGCACGGGCACGTGCGTTGATGCCACAGGCGCCGGCCGTCACTGGTGGTGACGCCGTAAGCCAGGCACGCAAGGCCGAGCTGGAGAAGGCCGAGGCGGCGTTGAAGGCCGCTGAGGCCAAGCCCCAGGCGCGAGTGATCGACCCTACGGCACCGAGCACGGTCATTGCACTGAAAACCACTGATATCCAGGCCATGCGCCGCCAACTCGACGACATCGCTAAAGACGTAGTCAATTATGGTTGCGACGTGGTCTTCCAAGTACCGCGCACGCAGGACGCGCCCTGGTTGAAGAATTTGTTGGCCAAGCGTGTGCACAAGCTAGACAGCAGCTTCGAGCTCAAGCAGAAACATGAGATCCAACGCTCGATGCCAGCCCAAGTGGTGCTAGTACCGCATCAGCGCTGAGTACCTTGGGCATGCTGCCCTGGATTTGGCGATAAAAGGCCGCCCTTACAGATCCTGTAAGGGCGGCCTTGGTCCATTTAGGCTGGTACCGCTTCAGCCGCGGCTTCGCGCTCCCACACTCGATGCCCTTCAACCGCTTTGACGAAGGCATCCAGGGTTTTCTGCTCGTCACCGAGCAATAGGCCTTTGTCTTCCTTGAGCCCAAGCCCCGTGAGCAGATCCTTGGTCAGCACCATCGCCTTGAGGTGCTTGTAGCCTTCGAGCAGGAAGTGCTTGGACAACCCGCTCGAAAGCAGCCCCTTGTCCGCACCTTTGGGCACGACGATGCCATCGAACATGATCGACGGCATGCCTTCCATGGACGCATCCACCGTCAGTTGCTTGCCATCTGCCGTTTTCACCGGCGCCGAGGTCGGCCCCAACAGCATAGGTCGGGCGCTGTGTGCTTCTAGCGCCTTGATCAGCTTGTCTGCGCTGGCGCCATCAACGCCATCGGTCACCAGCACTGCGATCTTGCGCCCCTTGATGCCCACATCACCGGGGTGGTTCATCTGGCTGAGGGCAGCCGATTGCTTGAGTTTGCTTTCCTTGACCGCGACAGACCCTTGCTTGGGCGCCGACAAGCCCAGGTTGGCCGCTACGGCCGCCGCCAGTTTCAGGTCGATGTTGGCCAGGATCTCGTCCACTTCGCGCTGGCGGATGTATTCGCGCTCTACCTTGCCCAGTTCAAAGCTATAGGCCTTGATGATGTGCTGCTGTTCGGTAGGGCTCATGCTGTTGAAGAACAGCCGGGCCTGGGAGAAGTGATCGCCAAACGATTCGCTGCGCTGGCGGATCTTGTGCGCGTCGATACGCTCTTGATAACTCTCGAAACCGCCGTCCTGTGCGGCAGGTGGGGTTTCCTTGGGCCAGCCACCATCGATGGAATTGGGCTCGTAAGAGGCACGGCCTTTGTCGATGGTCATGCGGTGCATGGCATCGCGCTGGCCGCTATGGTTGGGCGCGACCGGGCGGTTGATCGGGATTTCATGGAAGTTCGGCCCACCCAGGCGGCTGATCTGGGTGTCGGTGTAGGAGAACAAACGGCCTTGCAGCAGTGGGTCGTTGGTGAAGTCGATGCCCGGCACGATATGGCCTGGGCAGAAAGCCACTTGCTCGGTTTCGGCGAAGAAGTTGTCAGGGTTTCGGTTGAGCACCATCTTGCCAAGCAGGGTGACGGGCACCAGCTCTTCGGGGATGAGCTTGGTCGGGTCGAGCAAATCGAAGTCGAATTTGTGCTCGTCGGCCTCGGGCACGATCTGCACCCCCAGTTCCCATTCTGGATAATCGCCCGTCTCGATGGCCTCCCAAAGGTCGCGGCGATGATAATCGGTGTCTTTCCCCGCAAGCTTTTGCGCCTCGTCCCACAATACCGAGTGCACGCCCTGGCGTGGTTTCCAGTGGAACTTGACGAAACTGGCCACGCCCTGTGCGTTGATCAGGCGGAACGTGTGGATGCCAAAGCCTTCCATCATACGCAGGCTGCGTGGGATGGCGCGGTCGGACATGGCCCACATCACCATGTGCGCAGATTCAGGCACCAGCGAAACGAAATCCCAGAAGGTGTCATGGGCTGAACCGCCGGTGGGCATCTCGTTGTGCGGCTCGGGTTTGACCGCATGCACGAAGTCGGGAAACTTGATCGCGTCCTGGATGAAGAAGATCGGCATGTTATTGCCCACCAGATCGAAGTTGCCTTCATCGGTGTAGAACTTTACAGCAAAGCCGCGTACATCGCGCACCGTATCGCCGGAGCCACGCGGCCCTTGTACGGTGGAAAACCGCACGAAAACCGGGGTGATCTTTTCAGGGTCCTGAAGGAAGCCGGCCTTGGTCAGTTCGGCGTGGCAACCATAGCTCTGGAAATAGCCGTGGGCGCCGGTCCCGCGGGCGTGGACGATACGTTCAGGGATGCGCTCGTGGTCGAAGTGGGTGATCTTCTCACGCATGATGAAGTCTTCGAGCAGCGAGGGGCCGCGGGCACCGGCCTTCAGGCTATTCTGGTTGTCGGCAATCTTCACTCCCTGATTGGTGCGCAGCGCCTGGCCTGTGGCGTCGCTGCGAAAAGCCTCCAGGCTCTGCAGTTTGGCATTGGTATTAGCCCGGTCAGGGGTTTGAGTACCTGCCGCCTCGCTGTGCTTGGGCGTATCCGGCTTCTTGCTGGGCATGATCGGTTCTCCTCGTCAGTCTTCAGGCGTGCCCTGGGTGGGCTAGTTCTAGTAGTGACTGGAACCCTTCACCGAGCGTTCAATCTGAAATACCGATTGTCGCCATATGCCCGAAGCATTGGTCCAATACGAAATAAATGCTAAGAACAGCTATGGGAAAAGGCTAAAATGCGCGACCCAGCCAACCGCTGACCCAAATTCCATGCGCCCCACAAGGTTCGCTACGTGATCGAGTTCCAAAACGTACACAAGACCTACCGCGTCGCCGGTAGGGAAATCCCCGCACTGAATCCGACCACCCTGACCATCGAAGATGGCCAGGTATTCGGCCTGATAGGCCATTCCGGTGCCGGTAAAAGCACGATGCTGCGCCTGATCAATCGCCTGGAAGAGCCTTCCGGGGGCACGATCATCGTCGACGGCGAGGACGTTACGGCGTTCAACGCCAATCAGCTGCGCGGCTTCCGCCAGCAGGTCGGGATGATTTTCCAGCACTTCAACCTGCTGGCGTCCAAGACAGTCGCCGACAACGTCGCGCTGCCGCTGACCCTGGCCGGTGAGCTGTCGCGCAGCCAGATAGACAAACGTGTCACAGAACTGCTGGCCCGCGTGGGCCTGTCGGATCATGCAAAAAAGTTTCCGGCTCAGCTTTCGGGCGGGCAAAAGCAGCGTGTAGGCATTGCCCGCGCCTTGTCCACCAACCCGAAGATTCTGCTGTGCGACGAAGCCACCAGCGCACTCGACCCGCAAACCACTGCATCGGTGCTGCAACTGCTGGCCGAAATCAACCGTGAGTTGAAGCTGACCATCGTGCTGATCACCCATGAAATGGACGTGATCCGCCGGGTCTGCGACCGCGTGGCAGTAATGGATGCTGGGCAGATCGTCGAGCAAGGCTCGGTGGCCGAGGTGTTCCTGCACCCGCAACATCCCACCACCAAGCGTTTCGTCCAGGAAGACGAGCAGGTCGATGAAGGCGAGCAACGTGATGACTTCGCCCACGTGCCGGGGCGTATCGTGCGCCTGACGTTCCAGGGCGACGCCACCTACGCGCCGCTGCTGGGTACCGTGGCCCGCGAAACGGGTGTGGACTACAGCATCCTGGCCGGGCGTATCGACCGCATCAAGGATGTCCCCTATGGCCAGCTGACCCTCGCTTTGATTGGTGGGGACATGGAAGCGGCATTCGCCCGCTTCACGGCAGCTGACGTACATATGGAGGTACTGCGTTGATGGACGCTCTGAATTTCTTCGCCAATGTCGACTGGGCCGAAATCTGGCTGGCCACTGTCGATACCCTGATCATGCTGTTCGGCTCGCTGTTCTTCACCGTACTGCTGGGCCTGCCGCTGGGCGTGCTGCTGTTCCTGTGCGGCCCGAAGCAGATGTTTGAACAGAAGGGTGTTTACGCACTGCTGTCTCTGGTGGTCAACATCCTGCGCTCGCTGCCGTTCATCATTCTGCTGATCGTGATGATCCCGATCACCGTATTGATCACCGGCACCTCCCTGGGGGTGGCCGGCGCTATCCCGCCGCTGGTAGTGGGCGCCACACCATTTTTCGCGCGCTTGGTCGAAACTGCCCTGCGTGAGGTAGACCGCGGCATCATCGAAGCGACCCAGTCGATGGGCGCCACTACCCGCCAGATCATTACCAGCGCACTGTTGCCAGAGGCCCGTCCGGGCATCTTCGCGGCCATTACCGTCACCGCCATCACCTTGGTGTCGTACACCGCCATGGCCGGTGTGGTGGGTGCGGGTGGCCTTGGCGATTTGGCCATCCGCTTCGGCTATCAGCGTTTCCAGACCGATGTAATGGTAGTCACCGTGGTGCTGTTGCTGGTGCTGGTTCAAGTCCTGCAAAGCGTGGGCGACAAACTGGTCGTGCATTTTTCCCGTAAGTAACCCCAATGGGGTCGGCCAAGCCGACCCGTTCGGGGGCCGTCGCGGCCCTCACAAGGAGTGATCAATGAAGAAGCTGCTTGCTGTTGCTGCCGCCGTTGCGGCCTTTTCGGCCCACGCCGATACCCTGACCGTGGCCGCCACCCCGGTGCCGCACGCCGAGATTCTCAATTTCGTCAAACCCCAGCTGGCCAAAGAGGGCGTGGACCTGAAGGTGAAGGAGTTCACCGACTACATCCAGCCGAACGTGCAGGTTGCCGAAAAGCGCCTGGACGCCAACTTCTTCCAGCACCAGCCGTACCTGGATGAATTCAACAAAGCCAAGGGCACCGATCTGGTCAGCGTGACAGGTGTGCACATCGAACCGCTGGGCGTGTACTCCACCAAGCTCAAGAAGCTGGACGAGCTGCCTTCTGGCGCCACCGTAGTCATTCCCAACGACGCCACCAACGGTGGCCGTGCCCTGCTGCTGTTGGACAAAGCTGGGGTGATCAAACTCAAAGACAACAAGAACATCCTCTCCACTGTGAAGGATGTGGCCGAGAACCCGAAAAACATCAAGTTCCGTGAGCTGGAAGCGGCCACCATCCCGCGCGTGCTGACTCAGGTAGATGCCGCCCTGATCAACACCAACTATGCGCTGGAAGCCAAGCTGAACCCGGAGAAGGACGCGCTGGCCATCGAAGGCAGCGACTCGCCGTACGTGAACATCCTGGTTGCGCGCCCGGACAACAAGGACTCCGAAGACATGAAGAAGCTGGCAGCGGCGTTGCACTCGCCTGAAGTCAAGCAGTTCATCAACGAGAAGTACAAAGGCGCCGTAGTGCCTGCGTTCTAAGCCGAACGCGCTTGTTTACCCGCTAAGCGTTCGACGCAATGTACGGCACGGGCTATGCCCGTGTTCGCGGCTTAAACCGCTCCCACAGGTTGGCTTATCTCCAAGCTTGCCCCTGACCCGTTGGGAGCGGATTTACCCGCGAAACGCTCGAAAATCGCTCAGTCTCGCTTTACCAGCCCAGGCAACTGCGCCACCAGCTTCTGGTTGTTGAACGGCGCACGAATGAACCCACGCTGACGCCCATCCGGCCCGACGATTGCCAGGTTCCCGCTGTGATCGACCGTGTACCCAGGCTTGCTGGTGTCTGCGGGGATGAATGGAATGCTCAGGGCATTGGCCAGCTTCTGGGTATCGTCTATGGTCCCGGCCACACCGACGAAATCCTTGTCGAAATAGCCCAGATACTGCTTCAGCTGATTAGGCGTGTCGCGGTTCGGATCCACGCTTACCAACACCACCTGCAACCGGTCCACGGCCTCCTTGGGTAGCTCGCTCTTAACCTGGCGCAGCTGGGCCAGGGTGGTCGGGCAGATGTCCGGGCAGTAGGTGTAGCCGAAGAACAGCAGTGACCATTTGCCTTTGAGCTCGTCCATCTGCACCGGCTGGCCATTCTGGTTGGTCATGGTTACATCAGCCACTGCGCGGCTCTGCGGCAGCAGGATGATGCCTGCGTCGATCAGCTCGGCCGGGTTGGCCTGGCCGCGTCCGCTGAGCACCTTGTTGACGGTAAGGCCCATGATCAGCGCGACCAAGGCAACGAGGATGAAGACGGTTTTCTGGGTTCGAGTCATAGATTCAGCAATAGGTAGTGGTCAACGAGTAACGCGACGAATAGCGCGAACAGGTAGCCGATGGAGTACTTGAACGTAGCGATCGCCGCGTGCGGCCGGCTGCCACGGTACAACACCCAGGCCCAATGCAGGAAGCGCAGGCCCAATGCCAGGGCACAAGCCAGATACAACGGGCCGCTCATGTGAATGGCGTAGGGCAGCAGGCTCACCGCCAGCAATATCAGCGTGTACAACAGGATATGCAGCTTGGTGTAACGCTCACCATGGGTCACTGGCAGCATCGGAATTTCGGCCTTGGCGTACTCCTGCTTGCGGTGGATGGCCAGGGCCCAGAAGTGCGGGGGTGTCCAGGCGAAAATGATCAGCACCAGCAGCAGGGGCTCGGCACTGACATGGCCGCTTACCGCAACCCAGCCCAGCAAGGGCGGCGCGGCGCCAGCCAGGCCTCCGATGACAATATTCTGCGGTGTGGCGCGCTTGAGAAAGCCGGTGTAAAGCACCGCGTAACCCAGCAAGGAGGCCAGGGTCAGCCAGGCCGTCAGCGCGTTGGTGAATGTCAGCAGCAAGCCCATGCCAAGCAGCGCCAGAGCCAGGGCAAACAGCAAAGCCGACACCGGGCCAACCCGGCCCTGGGCCAATGGCCGCTTGTGGGTACGTGCCATCAGCGCATCGATGCGCCGGTCCACCACATGGTTGACCACCGCTGCGCTGCTGGCACACAGGCCGATGCCCAGGTTACCGAACAACAGCACGCTCAGGCTTACCCCAGCACGGGTCGCCAGGAACATGCCCGCCAGCGAAGTGATCAACATCAGCACCACCACCTTCGGCTTGGTCAGCTCCAGGTAATCGCGCCAGCTCGCACCCTTCGTCCTCAGAAGCGTCGCCACGAATCGTTCCTCATGTGATGGGTGATACCGACCTCGGCCACCGGTCGTAACCGCCAGCCATGGCCAACCCCAGCCCGCACCTTGTCGACCACACGAATGCGGTAGTTCACCAGCACCATGCTCAATAGCAGCAGCGCACCGCCGGCGTTATGCGCCACAGCCACAGCCAGCGGCAAGTGGAACAGCACGTTGCTCAGCCCCAAGCCGATCTGCACGGCCAGCGCCAGCAGGACCAACCGCGCCAAACCCGGCAGGCCACAACGCTGTAGCTTCCAGCTCAGCAGCAGCAGCACACAGGTCACCAGCAAGGCGCCTAGGCGGTGGCTCATGTGGATGGCGGTGCGCGCGTCGCTGTCCAGCTGCCCACCCAGGTAATTGGGGCCAACGTGCTGGGTCAGGTGAAAGCCATTGCTGAAGTCTGCCGCAGGCCACCACTGCCCATGGCAGGTGGGCAGGTCAATGCAGGCAACCGCTGCGTAATTGGCGCTGACCCACCCCCCCAAGGCTATCTGGCCGATCACCACCAGCAAGCCCAGCGCCGCTATGCGCCTGAGGCTGAGCGGCAACTTCGGCAAGGGCGCAAAGGCCCGGGATAGACGCAGAGACAGCAGGAACAGCAGGCTAAGGGTGGTAAAGCCGCCAAGCAGGTGTGCCGTGACCACCTGCGGCCATAACTTCAGGGTAACGGTCCACATGCCAAACGCAGCCTGCGCCAGCACCACCCCTAACAGCAACACGGGTAGGCGGTAAGGCTGGCCATCATGAGCATGCCGGCGCACGGCCTGCACCGCCAGGATAGCGATCACCACCGCCAGCGTACCGGCGAAATAGCGGTGCACCATCTCCGCCCAGCCTTTTGCCTCTTCCACCGGATGATCAGGGAAGTGCTGTTCGGCATGGGCAAGCTGCGCTTGGCTTTTGGGTACGCTGATAAAGCCATAACAGCCGGGCCAGTCGGGGCAGCCAAGCCCGGCGTGGGTCAACCGCGTGTAGGCCCCGAGCAGAACGACCAGCAGTGCCAGCAAGGTGGCGAACACAGCGAGGCGGAATCCAGGTCTGGCCATGGCAGGCTCCTAGCCAATGTTGGACAGCTTGAGCAGATGACGTAAGTCGTCGAGCACGTGCTTGCCGTTGACCTTGGCGTCGTAACGCAGCACAAGATTGCCGTGTGGGTCGACTATCCACAGTTGTGGGCCGGCTTCGCCAACCTGTTGCAGATAGCGCTGGGCATCCAGTGAATAGCGCTGCAGCTGCGGATACTCACGGGTCAGCAGCGCCTGGTAGTCACTGGCCAACGGCTGAGCAGCCGCCAGGGCATGGCTTGCGCGGCTGGCATCTCGGCCCAGGCCCACCTGGATCTGCCGCACCAGGTACACCAAGCGCTGACAATCCTCGGCGCAGGCTGCCGGGGCGCTGACCAGCAGCTGCCAGCGCTGATCCTCACCAGCAATACCGATATCGGCGCGGCTCTGGCCGTTGCCAATCATCGCACCATGGTAGCTGCGCCCCTCTGGTACCCAGAACTTGAGCTTGTACATGCAAGTGGCCAGGACCATCGGGCCGAGCACCACCAGTAGTATCAGTATCAGCTGCAAACGCCCGCGGGCTCTGGGCTTGCTACGTTCAGGCAGGCCCAGTGGAGTGGCGGTGGCCATGCTGTTTCTCCTTGTTGTTGTGCCAGCCGTAATAGAGGTAGAGCAGCACCAGCGCGGCGGCCAGGGCAAACCACTGAACGGCGTAACCGAGGTGTTTTTCAGGGCCCATGGCAACCACCGGCCACTGCAGCCGATAAGCCGCGGGGCCTGGTTCCAGGCGTAACTCATGGGCATAACCTTCGCGCTCGAGCTGTTGCCAGAGCTGTGCGGGGTCGACTGCAGTGAGCAGATGCGGCCACTGCCCGCCTACCGGGTCCGGGTGCAGCTGGAAGGTACTACCTGGCGCCACATAGACCGACGCGCTCAGTGCCAAGGCCTGTTCGGGTGTCTGGAAAAACACCGGGACTCGGCGATCGGGCCAGGCCAGCCAGCCGCGATTGACCAGCACCCACAGCCCGCTGGCCTGGTCATGGAAGGGCTGCAATAACTCGACGCCGGCCTGGCCGTCACGCATGCGGTTGTCCAGTAGCAGGCTGTGCTCGGGATCGAAGCGGCCATAAAGATGCACCCGTCGAAACGCCGCGTCCTGGGTCTGCTGTAGCTCAGTACTAGGCAGCGGGGCATCGACTTCATGCGCGGTGTAGGTCGCCAGCAATTCACGCTTTTGCTCGGCGCGGCTTAGCTGCCAGCAACCAAGCCCGACCAACCCCGGCAGCAGCGCGAGCACCACCAGGGTCGGGATCCAGCCTGGGCGAAACGGCCTCACCGACGCCTCGCTATACTTGTCCACATACCGCACCCCCCGGAGAAGCGCCATGCTCAAGGCCGCGATAGTCCTGCTGCTGCTGGCCACGATCGCCAGCCTGTTCAGTGGCCTGGTGTTTCTGGTCAAGGACGATGACCACTCGACCCGCCTGCTCAAAGCCCTGACCGTGCGAGTGACCCTGGCGGCCCTGACCATCGGCCTGGTCGCTTGGGGCTTGATCAGTGGCCAGTTGGTGTCACATGCACCGTTCTGATCAAAGCACGTAGACGAAGATGAAAAGACCGACCCACACCACATCAACGAAGTGCCAGTACCAGCTCGCCGCCTCGAAACCAAAATGTTTGTCAGGGTTGAAGTGGCCACGCAGGATACGCACGAACATCACGATCAGGATGATCGTGCCCAGGGTCACATGGGCACCGTGAAAGCCTGTAAGCATGAAGAAGGTCGCGCCATAAATCCCTGAACCCAGCGTCAGCCCCAGCTGGGTGTAGGCCTCGTGATACTCGTAAGCCTGCAGCGCGATGAAGCACAGCCCCAGCACAATGGTCAGTGCCATCCAGAGTTTCAGCGCACCGCGGTGGCCTCGGCGCAGCGCGTGGTGGGCGAGGGTGATGGTCACGCTGGAGCTGACCAGCAAGATGGTGTTGATCAGTGGCAAGTGCCACGGGTTGATCACTTCCTTAGGCGGTGGAAACAACTTTGGGTCCGGTGTGTTCAGCAAGGGCCAGGCAAATTCGAAACTTGGCCAGAGCATATGGCTAATGCCCTTGTGCCCTTCGCCGCCCAGCCATGGCCCGGCCAGCACGCGCACATAGAACAGCACGCCGAAAAAGGCCATGAAGAACATCACTTCCGAGAAAATGAACCAGCTCATGCCCCAACGGAACGAGCGATCCAGTTGCGGGCTATACAACCCGGCGCGGCTTTCGCGCACCACGGCGCCGAACCAGCCAAACAGCATATAGGCCAAGAACAGCCCACCTATAAAAAAGATCAGCGGCCCATGGGACGAAGGATGGCCAGCCTTCAGGTCGTTGAACCAGGTGCCCAGGCCAAACACCGTGATGAATAGACCGATGGTGGCGATGATCGGCCATTTGCTCTGTGCCGGAACGTAGTAATGCTCATGACTTGCCATTGCTGTTCTCCTTCCCTCAGCGGGCGCCCTGAACGTCCTGTACCGCGGCATGGGCGACCGGCGGGTGACGCGCAGTGATGTCGAACAAGGTGTAGGCCAGTGTCAGGTGCTTCACGCTGGCCGGCAGGTCGCGGTCGACGATGAAGCGCACGGGCATCTCGATGCGCTCGCCCGGCTGCAGCACCTGCTGGGTGAAGCAGAAGCACTCGGTCTTGTGGAAATACGCCGCGGCCTCGGCTGGGGTGATACTGGGTATCGCTTGCGCACTCATGGGCCGGTCGGTCGGGTTATGCGCAATGAAGATCATCTGGTTCACCGCGCCAGGGTTGACCTCGAGTTGGTCGGCGGTGGAGTAGAAGTCCCAGACCATGTCGCTGGCGTTGGTGGACATGAACTGCACCCTTACCGAACGCGTCGGGTCGCTGACCTGGCTGCCCTCGTACTGCCCGCCGGTCTTGCCGTTGATGCCGAACGCCTTGCACATCACGTCGTAGATCGGCACCAAGGCAAAACCAAAGGCGAACATCACAACCGTCAGCATCAGCAGGCGCGTGACCAAGCGTTTGAGCGACGGGCTGTTCATCACAGCGCTCCTATTTCACGTGCGGTGGAGTCTGGAAGGTGTGATAAGGCGCAGGCGAGGGGATCGACCATTCAAGCCCCTCGGCGCCATCCCAAGGCTTGGCCGGGGCAGGTGCTCCACCGCGGATGCACTTGATGACGATGAACAGGAAGAAGATTTGGGTGGTGCCAAACAGGAAAGCACCGATCGACGAAACCATGTTGAAGTCGGCGAATTGCAGGTTGTAATCGGGAATACGCCGCGGCATACCGGCCAACCCCACGAAGTGCATGGGGAAAAAGGCCATGTTCATACCGACGAACGACAACCAGAAGTGCAGCTTGCCAAGGGTTTCATCGTACATATGGCCGGTCCATTTCGGCAGCCAGTAGTAGGCCGAGGCAAAGATGCCGAAGATTGCACCGGGCACCAGCACATAATGGAAGTGCGCCACCACGAAATAGGTATCGTGGTACTGGAAGTCCGCCGGGGCGATGGCCAGCATCAACCCGGAGAAACCACCGATGGTGAACAAAATGACGAAGGCGATGGCGAACAGCATCGGCGTCTCGAAGGTCAGCGAGCCTTCCCACATGGTGCTGACCCAGTTGAATACCTTCACCCCGGTCGGCACGGCGATGAGCATGGTGGCGTACATGAAGAACAACTCGCCGACCACCGGGATGCCGACCACGAACATGTGGTGGGCCCAGACGATGAACGACAGGAAGGCAATGGCGCCCGTGGCGTACACCATGGAGGTGTAGCCGAACAGCGGTTTGCGCGAGAACGCCGGGATGATCGAACTGACCGCGCCGAACGCCGGCAGGATCATGATGTAGACCTCGGGGTGACCGAAGAACCAGAACACGTGCTGGAACAGCACCGGATCACCGCCACCGGCGGCGCTGAAGAAGCTGGTGCCGAAGTGGATGTCCATCAGCATCATGGTCACCACGCCCGCCAGCACCGGCATCACGGCAATCAGCAGGAATGCGGTGATCAGCCAGGTCCAGACGAACAGCGGCATCTTCATCAGGGTCATGCCAGGCGCGCGCAAATTGAGGATGGTGGCGATCACGTTGATCGCGCCCATGATCGAACTGATGCCCATCAGGTGGATGGCGAAGATGAAGAAGGTGACGCTGGCTGGCGCATAGGTGGTCGATAACGGGGCATAAAAGGTCCAGCCGAAGTTGGGCCCGCCGCCTGGGGTGAACAGGGTGGACACCAGCAACAGAAAGGCCGCCGGCAGTAACCAGAAACTGAAATTGTTCATCCTCGGCAGGGCCATGTCAGGTGCGCCGATCATCAGCGGAATCATCCAGTTGGCCAGGCCGACGAAGGCCGGCATCACCGCGCCGAACACCATGATCAGGCCGTGCATGGTGGTCATCTGGTTGAAGAACGCCGGCTCCACAATCTGCAGCCCGGGCTGGAACAGCTCGGCACGGATGACCATGGCGAACGAGCCGCCGAGCAGGAACATCATGAAAGCGAACCACAGGTACATCGTGCCGATGTCCTTGTGATTGGTGGTCAGCACCCAGCGCATCAGCCCTTTGGCGGGGCCGTGGGCGTGTTCATGGCCGTGGCCGTGGTCGTCGATCACTGCACTCATGTTCTGTCTCCTGCAATCGGCTGATTGCCGCGCAAAACCCGGTTCACTTGGCTTCTGCCTGCTTGAGCGCGAGCACGTCCTTCGGCGTGACCATGTCGCCCTTGTTGTTACCCCAGGCGTTGCGCTCGTAGGTCACCACAGCGGCGATGTCGACTTCCGACAACTGCTTGCCGAAAGCGGCCATCGCCGTGCCTGGACGACCGTGGAATACCACGCTCAGGTGTTCTTTCTTGGGCCCGGTCGCGACTTTCGAGCCTTTGAGCGCTGGGAACATTGGGGGCAAGCCCTGACCTTCGGCCTGGTGGCAAGCCACGCAGGTGGTGTGGTAGACCTTGTCGCCGCGCTCGACCAGCTCGTCCAGCGTCCACTCCTTGCTGGTCAGTTCCTTGAGCTTGGCGGCCTCGGCCTTGCGCTCGCCGAGCCAGGTGTCGTAATCGGCCTGGGACTTGACCTCGACCACCACAGGCATGAAGCCGTGGTCCTTGCCACACAGTTCGGTGCACTGGCCGCGGTAGATACCGGGCTTTTCGATACGGGTCCAAGCTTCGTTGACGAACCCTGGGATGGCATCGCGCTTGACCGCAAAGGCCGGCACCCACCAGGAATGAATAACGTCAGCTGCCGTCACAAGAAAGCGGACCTTGGCGCCGACCGGCAGCACCAGTGGCTGGTCCACTTCCAGCAGATAGTGCTCGTCCTTGGGGGCTTGGTTATGAATCTGTTCGGCGGGGGTGGCCAGGTTGCTGAAAAACTCCACATCCTGGCCCAGGTACTTGTAATGCCACTTCCACTGGTAGCCGGTGACCTGGATGTCGATGTCCGATTCACTGGCGTCGTAGATGTCGATCAGGGTTTTGGTCGCTGGAATAGCCATCGCGACCAGAATCAGGAAAGGGACCACGGTCCAGAGAATTTCTACCCAGGTGTGCTCGTGAAAATGCGCCGGCTGCTGACCCGTGGAACGACGGTGCACGACCATGGACCAGAACATCGCACCGAACACCACGATGCCAATGATCACGCAGATCCAGAAGATGGTCATGTGCAGGTCGAACACGGCGTTGGAAACGTCCGTCGCCCCTGGGTGCATGTTCACGGTCCAGGCAGCACTGGCCTGACCTAGAACCGACCACAACAGCAGGCCCATCCAGACAGGTGGATGTCGCATCATTGCGGGTTCCCCTTCTCGTTCTTGTTGTCCCGGAGGCGTGGCCTGCGGCAAGAGGGAACGGCGGTCAAGACTGCCTGACTTCGACGACCGAGCCCCTGCAAAAGCAGTCGGGCCTCATCAACGAATCACGTTCAACGGGAGTATAGACAGCAGGCAACGCCCCGCAACGGCGCCCATGAAATGAACTTCACCAAACACCATGAATCGCGCAAAAGCCCGAGTTTGAGGGGCTATGGGAATATAGAAAGGGTGCTATATGCCTGAGAGCGCACACGTTTGCGAATTTTATAACAAATGCGTCTTAGGTATTCTGTATACCGAGCTAATTTACTGTCTTCCGTATGAAACGTTTTGTCCCTGGAGTTGTCATGAACATCGCCGCTGTACGCGAGCAAATAAGCCAAGCCCACGATCATGAAGGCCGCACCGGCCAGCTGAAAGCGCGTCTCGAGCTGCAACTGCCCCACCTGCACCCCTCGATCCAACTGCCTGAGCAGGACGCGCAGGGTACCTTGGCGCGTTTCGTCGGCGCATACATCGATCAAGTACCTGAACTATTGGAAGCCGCCCACACGGTGGCGCTCGAGGCCGGCATCGAGTCGCAGATCAAGCCGGTGCTAAAAATTGCAGAGGCGTACTTCCTGCAACCCCCTAGCCTGATGCAGGGGCATGTGGGGCTCGATTGCCTGCTCGATGAAGCTTATTTGGCCCACCGCCTGGTCGAAGAGGTCAACGACCTGTACATCCGTCACTTCCAGCAGCCGCTGATTCCTGTTGATACAACGGTCGCCAACCTTATTGCCCACCAATTGATCGGTGAAACCTTCGCCAACCAGCTCGATGAAGTGGTGCATCATTCAGTGGACGAAATGCTCGACGACGAAAGCTTCGCCGCCGAGTCGGTAGAGGCCTACCGTGAAGCCCTAAGCAGCCCGCAGACAGGCCAGGCCTGGAAGCGCTGGCCGTGCCTGTCGCGTCAGCTGAACGTTGAACTCGGCCAAGCCAGTGCCTGAACGGCCAGGCGATTAGGGAAAGCGCTCCTGCTGCTGACTACCGCCTTCGATCCTTACTGTCATCCGGCCGCCTCAGGGCGGCCTATTTCATTCCGAGGTGATGACAATGACGATCAGAAGAAACCGGATGTACACAGACTTGCTGCGCGGCACCTACCGGACGATCTGGGGCAACTGGGGCCTGAACCCCGCCATCAAACCGGGTGCGGTCGGCATCATCGATTCCGATTCTGGCGATTTCAAGCTGGTCGCAGACTGCCTGCCTGGGGTCGAAATCAGCAAGAACCAACAAAGCCGCAAGTGGGATTTCAAATCCACGGGGGTGACGTGCAAAAGCATCAACGCCAATGTAGGCGGGACCATCCTCGATCCGAGCACCGGAGCCGAGGTCAAACCTGAGGCGGCGCTGGAATGGACCTTCGATAAGGAGAACTCCATGACGTCGGAGTTCGCGATCGCCGGTGAGCATGCCATCAGCAATCTGACCGTGCTCGATGATCAGTACGACTGGCTGCTGGAGCAGGCGCGCAAGATGAACATGGCCACCAGCGCCGGCATCTCCGAGGGTTTTGGCGTGGTGACCTCGGTCATCTACGCAAGCAGCGGCCTGAACGCTGTAGCCAAGAAGAGCAAAGCGAGCTTCACCGTTGCCGGCAGCGCAAGCGGCCTGAACCGTCTGCTGGGTGAGCAAGGCATCAGCGGCAAAGGCAAGGCCAGCTACGTGTTCACCAGCAACTCCAGCGAGGTCGAGACCCATACACTGCCGGCCAGAAGTGGTGAGGTGGCAACCAATCCACTGCCCATTGCCTATACCTTTTCTTCGTATGCAGGCGGCCGGGTGTTGATCCCAAGCTGGGTGGGCAAGGTGGGTGTGCTGAACCTTCTGGTCAACAGCAAGGCGTCGGCCTTCACCACCTACACAACCAAAGTCACGCTGTCGTACAAAACGCCGACCGGCCCGGTGGAAGACTCCAGAACCGTCATCGGCGGAAGCTCGGCAAGCTTTGGAGAGATTCCGCTGACCGCCACCGAAATGGTGCTGACCGCCGAGTTCATCAACATCGGCTCCAACACCCGTAAGTCGATCAAGTGGAACACCCCCGCCAGCCAATGGCTGGGTGGCACCCGCACCGTGAACCTCACCGGAACCTGGCCGAGTGCCCCAGACATGACCGAGGTCAGCAACTGACCTTAGGTACCGGCAACACTGCGCAAGCGGCCTTCCACTCTGCGCTTGAGCCCTCGCTGCTCGATGCGCAGGGTGCTGCCGCTGGTCTTGCTCCAGTCCTCCAGCAGCTCCAGGCAAGAGTGGTCGATGTAGTTGAGGTTGCTCAGCGGTACATGCAAGGTGCTTCCGGCCGGTACGCTATCGAGCACCTGGGTCAGCGCAGGAACCTTGAGGAACGTCGCCGCCCCGCTCAGGCGCAGCTCCATATGGCCCTGTGTCTTAAGCTGAACGAGGCTGATCTTCAGGCGCGCCGCCTTGAATGCCAGCTTCAGCAGGGTAAGCGCGAAGCCCAACAGCACCCCGGTCAACAGGTCGGTAAAGATGATTGCCATGGCTGTGGCCACATAGGTGAACATCGGCATTCGGCCGTAGCGACGCAGGCCTCGCAGAGCTTTGAAATCGACCAGCTTGATACCCGTGTACACCAATACGCCAGCCAGACTGGCCACGGGGATTTGCTGCAGCACACTGCTCAGAACCACCACGAATGCCAACAGCCACACGCCATGCAGGATGGCCGAAGCGCGGCTTTGCGCACCGGCCTGCACATTGGCAGAACTGCGCACGATCACGCCGGTCATCGGCAAGGCACCCAGCAGCCCGCAGAGCATATTGCCAACCCCCTGCGCCGAGAGCTCGCGATCAAAGTCCGAACGCTGACCACTGTGCATGCGATCGACGGCTGCTGCCGACAGCAGCGTTTCGGCACTGGCGATGAAGGCCAGGGCGAAGGCTGCGACCAGCAGGGTCGGGTCAGCCAGTTTCATCAGGTCATCAGGGCGGATCCAGTCGATGGCTTCGGACAGGTCTGCCGGCACTTGCACCCGATTGACCGGCAGCGCCAGCCACATCGCGATGGCGGTCATCGTCGCCACGCCCAGCAAAGCACCAGGCACGAAGCGTAACTTCTGAGGCCGCATCCGCTCCCACGCCCACATGATCAAGATGGTCCCCAGCCCCAGCGCACCGGCCATCCACCCGGAACCTGCAGCTTCAAGCGGCAATGCAGCGCTCAGCGTGGCGGGAAATTCCAAGAGGTTTTGCAGACCTGAAGGCTGAGGCGCTGTGTCGAACATCACATGCACTTGTGAGAGCACGATCAGTACGCCGATGCCGGCCAGCATGCCGTAAACCACTGCCGGAGCGGTGACCCGGAACCAGCACCCCAAGCGCAAACGCCCCGCCAGCAACTGCAATACACCGGCGAGCAATAGTATCGGGCCGAGCATGGCCATGCCGTGCTGGCGCACCAACTCGAAAACCAGTACCGCCAGGCCTGCTGCCGGGCCACTGACCTGAAGCGGCGAACCTGCCAGAAAGCCCACTACGATACCGCCGATGATGCCGGTGATCAGGCCCTTGGCCGGCGGCATGCCAGAGGCGATCGCAATACCCATGCACAACGGCAGGGCGACCAGAAAGACCACCACCGACGCCAACAACTCACGCGGCAGGGCCGCTTTCAACTGTGTAATGTTCACCCTGTTTCTCCTTTCTCTGTCGCACGGCCATCCCGCTGGCCGTGAGCACGGTTGATCCCTGACGCGCACGCAGGCGCAGGCCGCCAGCGTGATCGCCGGCAGAGCAGTCAAGGCATTTGCAAGGCAGCCGAAGGCCGCGCCACACCCATGACGGGTGCAGCCGGCTATTCAAGGTTCAGCTGTGGACGGGTCGCTTAGTAGCGGCCTCTCGGCGTGGCGCAGGGGATCGATTCGCCGGCAGTCAACGGCATGAAGCTGTCGCTGGCAGCGTCGTAGGCTTCGATCTTGCTGGTCTCGATGTCGTACACCCAGCCGTGGATGTACAGCTCACCGGCTGCCAAGCGCGAGGCAACCGACGGGTGGGTGCGCAGGTGATGCAACTGGGCGATCACGTTTTCCTTGGTCAGTACCTGCATGGTTTCGTGCTCACTGCCGCACGAGCAGTTGTTTTCCACCACGGTGCGGGCCACTTCGGCGTGGCGCAACCAGGCGGAGACGGTTGGCATCTTGGCCAACGACTGCGGGTTGAGCACTGCGCGCATGGCACCACAGTCCGAGTGCCCGCAAATGATGATGTGGTGCACTTTGAGCGCAGACACAGCGTACTCGATGGCGCTGGAAACGCCGCCGTTCATCTGCCCATAGGGCGGTACCACGTTACCGACGTTACGCGTCACGAACAAATCGCCTGGCGAGCTTTGAGTGATCAATTCGGGGACGATGCGCGAGTCGGCACAGGTGATGAACATCGCGCGTGGGGTTTGCGCAGTGGCAAGCTTTTTGAACAGCTCTTGCTGTTCGGGGAACACGTCATGGTGAAAACGCAGGAAGCCGTCGACGATGTGCTTCAGAGCGGCATCGGCGCTCTCCGCGGGGGCTTGCGGAACGACCTTGGATGGGTCCTTGACGGGCATGATTCATCCTCTTGGCGGTGTGTAGGTAAATCCATTTTACCGGTGAAAGATTCTGGCTATGCGCAGATTTAGATGACACGCACGAGCGATAAATCACAGTCTGCTTTGGCTGGATTCCTACGCTAGCGGGGAAAACTTAACTGAAACTTAATTCGAGGGCTCTAGAACGGGCGTTCCAGATCGAAAAGGGGGGAACTGAATAATAGCAAAAAAGCATCAACTGCCAAGAGGGATTACCCAGATTATTTGGTTGCATGAGCCCCATTCGGGGGTGGCACCTTATGGCTGACCCGCTCAGAACAGAGCCATCTGCCCACCAGGTGGACAGAATGCCGAACAATCCAGCGTTTGCGTTTCCCGCCCCGCAAAGTCCAAGCGCTTCATGGCTTTGGCAAAGCGCTGAGCGAGCAACTCGGCAAACACGCCCTCACCGCGCATCCGCGCACCGAACCTGCTGTCGTACAGTTCACCGCCACGGCTCTGACGGATCAGGCTCAGTACATGGTTGGCCCGTTGCGGGTAATGGTCCTGCAGCCACTGCTCGAACAAGGGTGCCACCTCCAGTGGCAAGCGCAGCATCATGTACGCCGCGCTTTGTGCGCCAGCCTCCTTGGCCGCCTCAAGAAGGCGCTCCAGTTCACTGTCGTTGACCATCGGTATCATCGGTGAACACAGCACCCCCACCGGCACCCCGGCACCGCGCAGCACGCGGATGGCTCGCAGTCGGGCCTTTGGTGAGGCCGCGCGCGGCTCCAGCACACGTTTCAGGTCGTCATCCAGTGTGGTCAGGCTGATCATCACCCTGGCCAGGCGCTGGCTGGCCAACTCAGCCAACAGGTCAAGGTCGCGGAGCACCAGCGAACCTTTGGTCACGATGGTCACCGGATGACGAAAACGCAGCAGCACTTCGAGCAGCCGCCGGGTCACCTGCTGCTCGCGTTCGATCGGCTGGTAGGGGTCGGTATTGGAGCCCAGGTTGATGGGCGCGCAGGCATACCCTGGCTTGCTCAATTGCTGCGCAAGCACCTCAGCTGCATTGGTCTTGGCGATCAGCTTGGTCTCGAAATCCAGGCCGGGCGACAGGTCCCAATAGGCGTGGGAGGGGCGGGCGTAACAATAGATACAACCGTGTTCGCAACCGCGGTAAGGGTTGATGGAGCGGTCGAAGGGCAAGTCGGGGGAGGAGTTGCGGCTGATGACCGATTTGGCGAGCTCGACCCGGACTTGCGTACCCTGGGTCAGCGGCACTTCCTGGTACCAGCCATCATCCTCGGCCACGCTACGGCTTGGGGCAAAGCGATTGTCGGGGTTGTACGAGGTGCCACGACCCTTTTGCGCTGCTGGAGTACTCATCGCCTCATCCTTTACTGTATGCATACACAGTATCGAAGTTGGCGTGAGTGCTCCAGCACCTCTGGTCAGAGCGCTGCGGTACAACCCTATTCGGTAGGCTTCTTCAGCTTGGGATTAGGGAAGAACTGCACGGTCTGGACCTTGGCCGGCGCAGCTTTTGGTGCCAGGTGATTGACCCGCGTGCCCAGCTCCTTGGGAACTGAAAGGCCCTGCTCATTAAGGGTATCGGTGAAGCCGCAGGCCACGCACTCACGGTGCGGTACGTCATCTTCGTTCCACATCATCAGCTTGTCGGGCTCGCTGCACGCCGGGCACACCGCCCCGGCGATGAAGCGCTTCTTGGTCTTGTTCACAACCACCTCACTCATGCCGCAGCGGCTTCGGTCAAGCCACTGTGGCGCAGCAACGCATCGATGGAAGGCTCACGGCCCCGGAAGTCGACGAACAGCTCCATGGGTGCGCGCGAGCCGCCGCGAGCCAGGATCGCTTCGCGGAACGCTCGGCCGGTATCGGCATTGAGCACACCCTCTTCCTCAAAGCGCGAAAACGCGTCGGCCGACAGCACTTCAGCCCACTTGTAGCTGTAGTAGCCCGCCGCGTAACCACCAGCGAAGATATGCGCGAAACTGTTGGGAAACCGATTGTACGCTGGCGGGCGCATCACCGAGACCTCATCACGGACCCCTTCGAGCACCTGCAGCACACTGCGGCCGTCGCCATGGCTGGCGTGCAGTTCGAAGTCGAACAGCGAAAACTCCAGCTGCCGCACCATCATCATTCCGGATTGGAAGTTCTTCGCCGCCAGCATCTTGTCGAGCAGGTCCTGGGGCAGGGCTGCACCGGTTTCATAGTGGCCGGAAATCAGCGCCAGCCCTTCTGGCTCCCAGCACCAGTTTTCCATGAACTGGCTCGGCAACTCTACCGCATCCCAGGCCACGCCGTTGATGCCGGACACCCCAGCATGTTCGATACGGGTCAGCATATGATGCAGGCCATGGCCGAACTCGTGGAACAGGGTGGTGACCTCATCATGGGTCAGCAATGCAGGCTTGCCAGGGCTGGCCGGGGTGAAGTTGCACACAAGGTTAGCCACCGGGCTTTGCAGCGCGCCAGCCGCTGTGCGGCGACGGTCACGGGCACCGTCCATCCACGCCCCCCCGCGTTTGTTGGCGCGGGCGTAGAGGTCGAAGAAGAAGCGGCCAACGTGCTGGCCGTTTTCTTTGATTTCGAACAGGCGCACATCGGGGTGCCAGGTGTCGAAGCCTTTGAGCTCGGTGATTTCGATGCCGTACAGGCGCTGGACGATGCTGAACAGCCCGCCGAGCACCTTGTCGATCGGGAAGTAGGCGCGCAGAGCTTCCTGGGACACACTGTAACGCTGCTCACGAAGCTTTTCGCCAAAGTACCCGGCATCCCAACTGGCCAGCTCCGGGCAACCCTGCTCGGCGGCGTAGGCCTTGAGCTGCTCCAGGTCCTGAGCGGCGAACGGCTTGGAACGCTTGGCCAGGTCCCGCAGAAAGCTCAGCACCTGATCGCTGGACTCGGCCATCTTGGTCGCCAGGCTAAGCTCGGCGTAGTTTTGGTAGCCCAGCAGCTCGGCCAGTTCCTGGCGCAAGTCGAGGATCTGCTGCATTACCGGGCCATTATCGAACTGCCCAGCATTAGGCCCCTGGTCAGACGCACGGGTGCAGTACGCAGCGTACAGTTCTTCACGCAGGGCGCGGTCGCTGGCGTAGGTCATCACCGCGTAGTAGCTGGGGAATTCCAAGGTAATCAGCCAGCCGTCTAGCCCCTTGGCCTGCGCCGCAGCGGCCATCTGCGCCTTGGCCGAGTCGGTCAGCCCGGCCAGCGCGGCCTCGTCGGTAATGTGCTTGGTCCAGGCCTGAGTGGCATCGAGCAGTTGGTTGGAAAAACGGCTGCCCAGCTCGCTGAGCTTGCTCTGCACCTGGGCATAGCGCTGCTGCTTGTCGGCCGGCAAGTCGATGCCCGACAGGCGGAAGTCTCGCAGGGCGTGGTCGAGGATGGTCTTCTGCGCCACGTCGAAATTTGCTGCTTCAGGGCTGTTGGCCAACGCCTGATAGGCGTCGAACAGCGCGCGGTTCTGGCCCAGTTCGGTAGAGTAGGCGCTCAGCGCTGGCAGACAGGACTCGTAAGCCTCGCGCAATTGGGCGCTGTTGCACACCGCATTGAGGTGGCTGACCGGGCTCCAGGCAGCGCCCAGGCGGTCGTTCAGTTCGTCCATGGCCAGTACCAGGCCAGCCCAGCTAGGGTTATTGCCCTGCTGTTCGAGGATCTGGGCAATGGCTTTTCGGTTGTCGGCCAGGATCGCTTCGATCGCCGGCAACACGTGTTCGGCACGGATTTGCGAGAAGGGCGGCAGATCGTAGGACTGCAGAAGTGGGTTGTTCGCACTCACGGTTCGGATACCTTGGCAGAAGAAACACTACCCCATCTTAATTACAATCGACGCCGACCGCAGCAAGCAGCCTGCCTATCGGCACAGATGAGAGACGCTATCATGGCCATCCGCAGCTTCCAGCAACACACTCCGAAAGTGGGACCCAGGGCATTCGTCGACCGCTCGGCGGTGGTTCTGGGCGATGTGGAAATCGGCGAGGACAGCTCTGTCTGGCCGCTGACGGTGATCCGTGGCGATATGCACCGCATCCGCATTGGCGCGCGCACCAGCGTGCAGGACGCCAGCGTGCTGCACATCACCCATGCAGGGCCGTTCAACCCTGACGGGTTCCCGCTGATCATCGGTGACGAGGTCACCATCGGCCATAAGGTCATGCTGCATGGCTGCACGTTGGGCAACCGCATCCTGGTCGGCATGGGCAGCACCATCATGGATGGCGCCATCGTCGAAGACGAAGTGATCATCGGCGCCGGTAGCCTGGTACCGCCCGGCAAGCGTCTGGTCAGCGGCTACCTGTACATGGGCAGCCCGGTCAAGCAGGTCAGGCTGCTGAGCGATCAGGAGCGCGCCTTCTTCCCCTACAGCGCCGGCAACTACGTCAAGCTCAAGGACCAGCACCTGGCCGAAGGCTACGACCAACCGGAATGAACCCGACTCACGAGACGAACATGCACCAGCAGAACATCCTTTTCGACCTCGACGGCACGTTGACCGACCCGCGTTTGGGCATCACCCGCTCGATTCAGTATGCCTTGGCCAAACTTGGCATCGACGAACCCGACCTCACGCGACTGGAGCACTTCATTGGCCCGCCACTGCTACAAGCCTTCATGCAGTTCTACGGCTTCGATGAAGCCAAGGCCTGGGAAGCGGTGAATTTCTATCGCGAGCGTTTCAGTGTCACCGGCCTTTACGAAAACCTTGTGTTCGAAGGGGTGCCAGCACTGCTCGAAGACCTGACGGGGCAGGGCAGAACGCTGTACATCGCGACTTCAAAACCCTGGAAGTTCGCCCGGGAAATTGCCAGGCACTTTGCCTTCGACCACCATTTCAAGGTGATCTATGGCAGCGAGCTCGATGGCACCCGCACCAACAAGGTCGAGCTGATTCGCCATATTCTGGACGAAGAACGGCTGGACCCTACCCAGACGCTGATGATCGGGGACCGCAAGCATGACCTGATCGGTGCCCGCAGCAACGGCCTCCAGGCGGTGGCCGTGGGCTATGGGTTCGGCAGCCAGGCAGAACTCGCCGCCGAGGCGCCAGCCTTCCACTTCGCCACACTGGCCGAACTGCACCAGGCTTTGACTCGGCCCTGATGACTGTGGGGCTGTGATGCAGCCCCAGAATCCTGGGTTCACATCAAACGCTGTAACGCCGCCTTCCTGTCTGCTGCGGGCAAATGCCCAAGCTCCTCGACCCGTCGATAAAATTGCGGCCAATCCCCACCCACCTCATGAAATAGCCGCTCGAACGCGGGCACCCACTGATCATAAAGTCCAAACGGCAATAACTTGGCATTGCTCAACGGCCCATAGATCCATGCGTCGTATCGCTTATCGCCGCCCCACTGGCTGTCGCGCACCTGCTTGTACAGGGCCCGTAAACGCTCGAACTCGGCCTGCTTGGCCACACGCTTGTGCGCATCGTCCAGGGGCGCTGCGTAGATTGCCTGCAACCGCTCGCGGCTGGTCAGCACCAGCCGGGTAAACTGCTCACGCTGCTGCAACTGCGCCGTGCCAAGCGGCGCCAACCCGCGCGCTACGCGCCATTGCCGCGAGCCCTCACGTTCCACAAAAGTGGCAAACGATTCGTTGAATGCCGTGTCGTCCTGCACATAAAAGCGCTGGTGGGCCAGTTCATGGAAGATCAGCGTAGCAAGCCGTTCATCCCCCCAAGCCACCATCGACGACAGAATCGGGTCATCGAACCAGCCCAGGGTCGAGTAGGCTTCAACCCCGCTCACGTATACGTCCAGGCCCTGCTGGCGCATTAGCGCCGCCTCTCCGCGTGCGGCCCCTTGGCGGTAATAACCGCGGTAAGCGACGCAACCGGCGATGGGAAAACAATGCGTCACCGGTTGCAGCGACAGTTCCGGGGTGGCGAATACGTTCCATACGACGTATGGGCGCTGTAGGTCGGCATAAAGCCGATAGCTACGGTTATCTGGCAGTTTCAACCGCTCGCTGGCAAATGCCCGGGCCTGTTCGGCATGAGCAAGACGTGCTCGCAAGCGAGGGCTGCTGGCCGGGTCAGCTATCACCTGCTCCACAGGCTGACGCGCCTGCAGTAACTGCCACTGGCCTTGTGCGAGCTGACTGTAGTAACCCAAGCTGGAGCAACCGCTTAGCAGAAAAGCCCCCAGCAAAGGAACCAAACAGCTGAAAAAGCGGTCGAGTGGCCCGGGGCCTGAGCGCTTGAAAAGAACAGAGAAATGCATCTGAGGTTATCCAACTCGCTCAAGGCCAATGCGCTCCAAGACTATCTCGCCAAGGGGGAGTTTCGCCATGCGTGCTCTACTGCTCACCGCCCCACTGCTGCTGATTAGCGCTTGCTCGACACTGCCGGACCCGGACCCTAACCTCGCCTGGGTCGACCTTACCCCATACGGCGAAACGTCCCTCGACGCAGCACAGGTTGACCAGCGCGATTGGGCCGACAGCCGCTATTTCGAGGTCCAACCCGGCAGCCACGAGCTAACCGTGCGTTACCAGTTTCCAGTAGCGCCGAGCAATATCGGCCCGGTCGAGGAGCCTTTGTGGCGCGATTGCCGGGTCAAACTGACATTCAAGGATTTCAGTGCAGGCCAGCGCTACCAGTTACAAGCCGGCAGCATTGGCTTTCGCCCCTGGATCAAGCTCTATGACCACCAGCAGAAACTGGTGAGCCAAGGCCTACCAGCCGGTTGCCAACGCACCTGAAGTGCACGAACGGCGCTATGCTTGTAACTGAGTATTGCCAGTGGAGTGTTGCCATGCGCCAGCCCATGATGCTGATTGCCCTGACTGCATTGGGAGCCTGCGCCAGCCCCTTGCCGCCGGCCGATCCGAAGCAGGCCTGGATCGAGCTCTATACCATGACACCCGGCCGAGTCATCATGGCCGACCGCCTCGACGGCCAACGCCTTGACGATGGCCGCTTCTTTCAGGTGTCGCCTGGCAAGCACGAACTGGTTGTGCGCTTCGATTACGAGATATATGCCGGTGGCACGATGACCCAACCCAGGGATCGGACGTGCTATCTGACTGTGCGTTATGACGACTTCAAGGCCGGCCAGCGTTATCGCCTCGAAGCCCGCGCACCGGTAATGGAGCCGCAGGTGCTGCTGTACGATGCTAGCCGCAAGGTATTGGTCGACGAACCGAGCGACGTATTCTGCATCCCATGAAAACTGGGGCCGCGTTGCGGCCCCAGCTATTTATCGATCATTTTTCTGGTAAATGATCTTTTTCGTACCACCCTGGCAAGTGCCAACGATCATGTTCGGATCCTTGACCTCACTGTTGGGTACGATCTCCAGGGTGTAGGAGGTCACGCCCTGGGCCTGGATCTTGGCTTCGATTTCGTTCTTGAGTTCTTCGCACGGTTTTACCGCCGCCAATGCAGAAGTGGCCAAAAGCGAAGCCAATAGGGCGATTGCTACGCGAATCATGGAACAGCTCCTGGCTAGGCAGCTGAGCTGCCGACGCTGTTTAGACTACAGCAAAGCGTCCCTGTTTCGCCGCTTCATGCCAGTGTGAACAGCCAGATGTGCAGCGTCATCAAGTAGCACGCATCACCCGGGCCTTATCCAACCAATGAAGCATCCAGGCTGATGTCGGCGTTTAGCACCTTGGACACCGGGCAACCCGCTTTGGCCTTGTTGGCAATTTCAATAAACTGCTCCTGACTTGCCCCAGGTACCTTGGCCTTGAGAATCAGGTGAACGGCTGTAATGGCAAAGCCGTCTGACTGCTTGTCCAGGGTGACTTCGGCAATGGTATCGATACGCTCTGGAGTAAAGCCCGCTTCACCCAGCATCATCGACAGCGCCATCGAGAAGCAGCCTGCATGGGCCGCGCCGATGAGCTCTTCCGGGTTGGTGCCGGGCGACCCTTCGAAGCGGGTGTTGAATCCATACGGGTTCTGCTTGAGCGCCCCACTTTCGGTAGAAAGCAGGCCTTTGCCATCCTTCAGGCCACCTTGCCAAATCGCCGATGCTGTCTTTTTCATGATGCCTCCGGTTTCAAGGGTTATGTACCTACATCTACGAGGGTGCTGCCCGGCTGCAAGTTCAGCGCAATTGCCCAGCGAGCATTGATTCTGTCGAATCTGCCCATACAGAGTTCTTAGGGCCTTCGGGCCAACCACTATTGCGGAGGCTCCGATGACGCAGTTGCGTGACCTGAAAATTTCAACCCTCGACCTGGTGCCAGTGCGCGCCGACCAAGGCCCGGCGCAAGCACTGCGCAATTCTCTGGACCTTGCCCGCCATGTTGAAAAGTTCGGCTACAACCGTTTCTGGGTAGCCGAACATCACAACATGGACGGCATCGCCAGTTCGGCCACTTCGGTTTTGCTTGGCTACTTGGCAGGCGGCACATCGACCATTCGCGTCGGTTCAGGCGGGATCATGCTGCCCAACCACGCGCCGCTTGTAATCGCCGAGCAGTTCGGTACCTTGGCCAGCCTGTATCCAGGGCGGATCGACCTTGGCCTGGGCCGCGCGCCGGGTTCCGATCAGATGACCGCCTATGCCCTGCGCCGTGACCGCGCAGGGAGCGCCGACGACTTCCCCGATGACGTCGAGGAGCTGTCACGCTATCTGGGCCCGCGTACCGATGATCAGAAAGTGATCGCTGTACCAGGGCATGACACCGAGGTGCCCATGTGGCTGCTCGGCTCCAGCCTGTTCAGCGCACAATTGGCCGGCATGCGCGGCATGCCCTACGCCTTCGCCTCGCACTTCGCGCCACGCTACATGCATGAGGCGATCCGCATTTATCGCGACCACTTCAAGCCATCGACAACGCTGGCCAAGCCCTATGTGATGCTGGGCATTCCTATGGTAGTGGCGCAGACTGACGAGAAGGCAGAACACCTGGCTACCTCGGTCTACCAACGCATCCTGGCGTTGATCCGTGGCCAGAGCCTGATGCAAAAGCCCCCTGTGCCGAGCATGGATGGCCTGTGGCTGCCCCATGAACGCGATGCCGTGGGGAGCTTCCTGGGCCTTGCGATGATCGGCAGCCCGCAGAAGGTCAGAGCCAAGGTAGAGGTACTGCTAGAACAGACCGGCGCGGATGAGCTGATCTTCACCTGTGATCTGTACGAACATGCAGACCGTGTTCGGTCCTATGAGCTGCTAGCGCAAGCGCTCAAGGCGCAGTGACGCTCTTCGCGGGTGGCCCCGCGAAGAAGGCCCGCATCAATTACGGCGGTAAACAATTTCCTTACTACCGCCTTCGCAGCTGCCAATCACTTTGCCGTTGACCTCACCCTTCTGCACGACCTCCAGGGTGTAGCCTTGAACACCCTTGGCGTCGAGCTTTTGGGCAATCTCAGCCTTGAGCTCTTCACAGGGTTTACCAGCCGCCATCGCACCGCTCGCCACTGCCATCAAGCCTACCGCAAACATCAGTTTCTTCATCGATTGCATTCCTTGTACAGATGAGAAAGCTTGAAGAACGCCGCTTGGGCGCTCTCCAGAGTTATAACGCCATCACGCCCGGCTGTGCCAGAGCGGTCATGTTTCAGCTATTGGCGATACGGAAGCCGACTTTCAGCGTGACCTGAAAATGCTCAACCTTGTTGTCGCGGATATGGCCACGGGTTTCGACGACCTCGAACCACTCCATATGCTTGATGCTCTTGCCGGCTTCGGCCAGGGCATTGTTGATCGCGTCTTCGATGCTGGTCTGGGACGAACCTACCAGCTCGGTCTTTTTGTAGGTGTGATGATCGGACATGGCACTCTCCTTGGGGGACGGTGAAATTCAGCCTAGCAGCGCAGGCCTGGTTTACCTGCGAGCGGTGACTGCTCGCTAAAGTTCGATCGCACTTTCCCCAAGCCCAGTAGTCGCATTTCTTAGAGCCCATACTGCGAAGGAGAGTCAACATGCACCGCAACTCGCTGCGTAAAAAATCCCTGGAGAGCATGGAAGCGGAGATCGAAAGCCTCCTGAAAAGCCTGGAGAGCCTGAAGCACGACGCCTCTGAGGAAACCCAAAAATCAGTGAAGGCAATGCGCAGCAGCGCTGAAAGTGCACTGCGCCATTCGCGCAGCCTGATCAGCGATGCTTATGAGGAGGTCAAGGAGCGTACCCGCCAGACCGGCATCGCAACCCGCGACTATGCCCAAGAGCACCCGTACACCACCGCAGGCGTAGCCATCGGCGCACTGGGCCTGCTGGCGGCGTACCTGCTGTGCAAGCGCAACTAAGCGTTCTGCCTGGCGAGTTCGGCACGTAGCCACTGCGCCAATTGCTCGGCGCGCCCGTCAGCGGCGCGCCTGGGCACCCACAGCGCCAGCGCGGCAGGGGTTGGCGAAAAGCCCCAAGGTGCGCTCAAGCGCCCCGCTTGCAGGTCATCAGCGACCAATGGCTGCGGCGCTATTGCCACGCCCAAGCCGGCAACCGCGGCTTCGAGCAAATAATACAGGTGCTCGAACCCCTGGCCGTAATTCAGAGCCTCAGCCCGGAGCCCCTGATCAGCTGCCCATGTCGGCCACGCCTGTGGTCTGGAAGTGGTATGCAGCAAGGCCTCACTGAGCAGCGCCTCGGCAGGCGCAGCGCGCAGGCGCTCAAAACCAGTAAAGTGCGGGCTCAGCACCGGGCCTATGCGCTCCTGAACGAGCACATGGACTTGCATATCTGCCGGCCATGGCGGTTCGGCATATACCAAAAGCGCATCGAGACCGGGCCGACGTGGATCCAGATCGCCTTCACCCGCCGAAAGGTGCAAGCGTAATTCAGGCAACTCAGCGTTCAACCGCCCCAAGCGGGGTATGAACCAGCGGGCCAAAAGGCTGCCAGAGCAACCCAAAACGAACGGTGCCTGGCTCAGATCGCGATTCAACTGCGCACACACACTGCGCAGCCGGTCGAACGCCTCCGCGCTGGCGTCTCGCAGACGCAACCCGGCATCTGTGAGTTTGATGCCCCGCCCGTCCTTGACGAACAGTGCCACGCCCAAATGCTCTTCAAGCACTTTGATCTGCCGGCTCACGGCCCCATGAGTAACATGCAGCGCTTCGGCCGCCTGGCTGACGCTGTTGAGCCTGGCAGTGGCTTCGAAAGCCCTGAGGGCGTTGAGGGGAGGGAGGTCGTGGGCCATGATACCTGTGAGTTTTCCTGACAAGTTTGCGCAATCTTATCGGTTTTCAACCGGGCTTGGCGTGGTTAGAGTAAAGCCCATCACTCATTCATCACGCCTTGGAGCGCCCCATGACCCAGTCCCAATACCGTCCCGGCCCCGACGCCAACGGCCTGTTCGGCTCGTTCGGCGGCCGCTATGTGGCTGAAACCCTGATGCCACTGGTGCTGGACTTGGCCCGCGAATACGAAGCAGCCAAGGCCGACCCTAAGTTCCTCGAAGACCTGGCGTACTTTCAGCGCGACTACATCGGCCGCCCGAACCCTTTGTACTTCGCTGAGCGCCTGACCGAGCACTGCGGCGGCGCCAAGATTTTCTTCAAACGTGAAGAGCTCAACCACACCGGCGCGCACAAGGTGAACAATTGCATTGGCCAGGTGCTGTTGGCCAAACGCATGGGCAAGAAGCGCCTGATCGCCGAGACCGGCGCCGGCATGCACGGCGTGGCGACGGCCACCGTGGCCGCGCGTTTTGGCCTGCCTTGCGTGATTTACATGGGGGCCACCGACATCGAGCGCCAGCAGGCCAACGTGTTCCGCATGAAGCTGCTGGGTGCCGAAATCGTGCCAGTGACCGCCGGCACCGGTACCCTCAAGGACGCCATGAACGAGGCGTTGCGTGACTGGGTCACCAATGTCGACGACACCTTCTACCTGATCGGCACCGTAGCCGGCCCGCACCCGTATCCGGCCATGGTCCGCGACTTCCAGTCGATCATCGGCAAGGAAACCCGCGCCCAGTTGCAAGAAAAGGAAGGCCGCCTGCCAGATAGCCTGATCGCCTGTGTTGGCGGCGGCTCCAATGCCATGGGCCTGTTCCATGAATTCCTTGAAGAGCCAAGCGTGCAGATCATCGGCGTGGAAGCCGGCGGCCACGGTGTCGATACCGACAAACACGCAGCCAGCCTCAACGGCGGCGTTCCAGGCGTATTGCACGGCAACCGTACCTACCTGTTGCAGGACAACGACGGCCAGATCACCGACGCCCACTCGATTTCCGCCGGCCTCGACTACCCAGGCATTGGCCCTGAGCACGCCTACCTGCACGAAGTGAAGCGCGTGGAGTACGTCAGCATCACCGACGACGAAGCGCTGGATGCATTCCACGCCACCTGCCGTCTTGAAGGCATCATTCCAGCGCTGGAAAGCGCCCACGCCCTGGCCGAAGCCATCAAGCGGGCACCCGGCCTGCCTAAGGACCACCTGATGGTGATCTGCCTGTCCGGCCGCGGCGACAAAGACATGCAAACCGTGATGAACCACATGGCAGCCCAGGAGAAACAGGCATGAGCCGTCTTGAACAACGCTTCGCCGAACTGAAGGCCGAAGGCCGCTCCGCGCTGGTCACCTTCGTCACGGCTGGCGACCCTGGCTACGCGGCATCGCTGCAGATCCTCAAAGGTCTGCCGGCAGCCGGCGCCGATGTCATCGAACTGGGTATGCCGTTCACCGACCCCATGGCCGACGGCGTTGCCATCCAGCTTGCCACCCTGCGTGCTCTGGAAGCTGGCCAGACCCTGGCCAAAACCCTGCAGATGGTTCGCGAATTCCGTGTGGATAACCACACCACACCTATCGTGCTGATGGGTTACTACAACCCCATTCACCGCTTCGGTGTGGATAACTTCGTCGCCCAAGCCAGAGAAGCGGGTGTCGATGGCTTGATCATCGTCGACCTGCCACCTGAGCACGACGCCGAATTGGCCACGCCGGCCCAGGCGGCCGGCATCGATTTCATCCGCCTGACCACCCCGACCACCGATGACGCGCGTCTGCCGCGGGTACTGGAGCGCAGCTCCGGGTTCGTCTACTACGTCTCGGTGGCCGGTGTAACGGGTGCAGGCTCGGCCACCACCGAGCACGTGACCGAGGCCATCGCCCGCCTGCGTCGGCATACCGACCTGCCGATCAGTGTCGGTTTCGGGATCCGTACGCCAGAGCAGGCTGCTGCAATCGCCCGTCTGGCCGATGGTGTGGTGGTGGGTTCGGCGCTGGTCGACAAGATTGCCCAGGCCAAAGACGCCGATCAGGCAGTGAGCGATGTACTGAGCCTTTGCTCGGCACTGGCCGAAGGCGTGCGCGGCGCACGCCGCTAAATCGTGCTGGCTGCTTCACGGGTTCACCTGCGAAGCAGCCAGCGCGGTTACAGTGGGCGCAGGTTAACTCGCCAACAACTCTGCACAAGCTAGCCCGCGAATATCGATAGATTCAAAGGCCTCACGGCACCCATCCAGATCGCATGATCGCGATGATCGGCCAGCTCATCGCCAGTCAGCGGATGCAGAAATACCACAAGCCCCTTGCGATACAGCGCCAGCCAAGGCAACACGACCCCTACGAATTCCGGCTCGAAAGCCAGCTGGCAGCTCCAGTCCGGGTGCGGCCCGACCGGTTTCTGATGCATGCGCCCCATGCTCACGGGAAACAGCCGCGCCGCCTCTTCGCACAGCTCACGTGCCTGCTCGAAGGTGGACGCATCGTAGTAGATATGGGCGTGATAGCCCTTGATTCTTTGCACGTTGACTCCTGAAAACCCTGCAATCAGCCAGTGCGCTCATGCTCCAGCCAGTCGACGAAACGCTCGATCAATACCCCGCGCCGTTTACGCGGCGGCAATACCACATGATAGCCCCGCCGCGACTTCAGGCTGCCCTCCATAGGCCGGCATAGCAAACCCTGATCCACCAAGCCATCGACCAAGTGCCGCCAACCGATGGCTACTCCTTGGCCCGCAATCGCCGCCTGGATCAGCAGCGTGTAGTTATCGAAACGCAATTGGCCCGGCGGTGGTGCCGCCTCGACGCCCAGCCCCCGAAAGACGCCGGCCCAGTCGAACCAGCGGCTGGCCTGTTCACCTTTCAAATGCAGCAGGGGCAGCCGTTGCAAAGCCGCGGTTGACAAGGGTTTGCCATGAATCAGCCGAGGGCTGCAAACCGGGAATACCTCTTCGTCGAACAGCCAGCGGCTCTCACCTTGGTGAAAGCGCCCATCGCCGAACAGTATCGCCACATCGATATCCGGGCGCAGCATCCCCTGGCTGCGCTCGCCGGTCACCAAGCTCACGTCCACCTGTGGATAAGCCTCGTGAAAGCGCTGCAGCCGGGGCATCAGCCAGAAAGCCGCAAAAGCGAAGTCAGTGGCTACCTGAAGCACCTCGCGCTGCCCGCGACCGCTGGCCTGGGCGATGCCATCCTCCATGGCCTGTAAGCCTTGGTGGACCTGCTCGAAAAGCATCTGACCGGCTTCGGTCAGCTCGATACCCCGGTAGATGCGATCGAACAGGCGCGTGCCCAGTTGTTCTTCCAGCCGCTTTATCTGCTGGCTCACAGCCGGTTGGGTAGTGCCTAGGGCCAGGGCGGCGGCGGTGAAACTGCGCAAGCGTGCGGCAGCCTCAAATACCCGCAGGGAATCCAGCGACAGTTCAGCAAGGCGCTCAAACATAAGTGTGGCTAATCCCAGTCATTGCCCGCCATGGGCTTTACCCAAATTACCCACAGTCGCATCGTGATAGGCAAGCGTTTCGCATAATTCTCTACGATGGGAGCCTTCATGACACGCCCGAATATCCTGTTCATCATGGCCGACCAGATGGCCGCCCCGTTACTGCCGATCTATGGCCCTTCAGCCATCCAGATGCCGCACCTGAGCCGCCTGGCCCAAGATGCGGTGGTGTTCGATTCGGCGTATTGCAACAGCCCTTTGTGCGCGCCATCGCGCTTCACGCTGGTCAGCGGCCAGCTGCCCAGCCGCATTGGTGCCTACGACAACGCAGCCGACTTCCCCGCCGACGTGCCGACCTATGCGCACTACCTGCGCCGCTTAGGCTATCGCACAGCCCTGTCGGGCAAAATGCACTTCTGCGGCCCCGACCAGTTGCATGGTTACGAGGAACGTCTGACCAGCGATATCTATCCAGCCGACTATGGCTGGGCGGTGAACTGGGATGAGCCTGATGTGCGCCCAACTTGGTACCACAACATGTCTTCGGTGCTCCAGGCCGGGCCGTGCGTGCGCACCAATCAGCTGGATTTCGACGAGGAAGTGCTGTTCAAGGCCCGCCAGTATCTGTATGACCATGTGCGCGAGAATGATGGCCGTCCGTTCTGCCTGACGGTATCGATGACCCATCCACATGATCCATACACCATCCCCAAACGCTATTGGGATCGCTACGCAGATGTGGATATTCCCATGCCCCGCACGGAGTTCAATCAGGAGGCACTTGACCCTCATTCTCAGCGCCTGCTCAAGGTCTATGACCTCTGGAACAAACCACTGCCTGTGGAAAAGATTCGCGATGCTCGGCGTGCCTATTTCGGCGCTTGCAGCTACATCGATGACAATATCGGCCAACTGCTGCAAACGCTGGAAGAGTGCGACCTTGCCGAGGACACCCTGATCGTCTTCTCGGGTGACCATGGCGATATGCTTGGCGAGCGCGGGCTCTGGTACAAGATGCACTGGTTCGAGATGTCGGCCCGCGTTCCGCTACTGGTACACGCGCCGAAACGCTTTGCCGCCCGCCGCGTCAGCGCCTCGGTTTCGACCTGCGACCTGCTGCCAACCTTGGTCGAACTGGCGGGTGGCGCTGTGGATAACCAACTGCACTTGGACGGCCGCTCATTGCTTGGTCATCTTCAAGGGCAGGGCGGCCACGACGAGGTGATCGGTGAATACATGGCCGAAGGTACCGTCGGCCCGCTGATGATGATCCGCCGGGGGCCGCATAAATTCGTGTACAGCGAAGATGACCCCTGCCTACTCTATGACCTGAGCCGCGACCCGCACGAACGGGAGAACCTCACCGGCAGCCCTGACCACCAGGCACTGCTGCAGGCATTCGTCGATGAAGCACGCCAACGCTGGGATATCGCTACCCTGCGCCAACAAGTGCTGGCCAGCCAACGCCGCCGCCGCCTGGTGGCCGAGGCGCTGGCCATCGGCAAGCTGAACAGCTGGGACCATCAACCCTGGGTGGACGCCAGCCAACAGTACATGCGCAACCATATCGATCTCGATGACCTCGAGCGCAAGGCACGTTATCCACAGCCCGCCCCCATGGATTGAACACAGAGGCCGCCATGCACAAGATCGCTACCGCCGTATTCGCACTAGCCCTGACCACCACAGCGGCTCAAGCCGCTGACCCCGACGCGCAATGCAGCACGGTCAAACTGGCCGACCCCGGCTGGAGCGACATCGCTTCGACCAACGCCGTGGCCCGCCTGCTGTTGGAAGGCCTGGGTTACCAGGTGAAGATCGACAGCCTGGCCGTCCCGATCATCTATGGCGGCCTCAAGGATGGCCGTATCGACGCTTTCCTGGGCAACTGGATGCCGGCACAGCAGGGCTTTCACGACAAGTTCATCGCCAATGGTGATGTGCAGCGACTGTCGCGCAACCTGGAGGGCACAGAGTTCACTCTGGCAGTGCCGGACTATGTGTGGAATGCCGGGGTGAAAGATTTCGCCGATCTGCAAAAGCACGCCGACCAGTTCGACAAGAAGCTCTATGGCATCGGCTCTGGCGCGCCGGCGAACCTGTCACTCAAGGAAATCATCGACAAGAACGAATTCGATCTGGGCCAATGGAAGCTGGTGGAGTCCAGCGAACAGGCAATGCTGGCCCAAGTGGACCGTGCTGTGAAAAAACAACAGTTCATCGCCTTCCTCGGCTGGACCCCGCATCCGATGAACGTAAAGCTCAAGATGCATTACCTGACGGGCGGCGAGAAGTGGTTCGGCAGCAAGGGCGAGGTATTCACCCTGACCCGCAAGGGTTATTCACAGGCCTGCCCGAACGCGGCCAAAGTGCTGGCGAATCTGAACTTCACCCTGGACATGGAGAACGCCATCATGGCCGAGGTGGTGGACAAGAAAATCAGCTTCGATGAAGCGGCCAAGGCTTGGGTGAAGCAACACCCCGAACGGTTGCAAGGGTGGTTATCGGGGGTGACCACCAAAGCCGATGGCAATGCCCTGGAGGCTGTAAAAGCCACGCTGTGATACCCAACCCAGCTATTCCTCCGTGGGGGCAACACCGGCGCAAACGGTGCTAATTACCGCGCTGGACACAACGTCGGTGAATCCGCCCCCTCAAGGATTAAGTAAAGCCCGGAACTGTCAGCCGCGAGCGAGTTGCCGGCGGAGCTCTGCAAGGACCGGCGCCGTATCCGGTCGCACGCCACGCCAGATGAAGAACGCTTCAGCCGCCTGCTCAGCCAGCATGCCCAAACCATCCAGAACCTTGGCAGCCCCCAACGTCGCGGCCCATTGGCAGAAGGGGGTCGGCTCTTTGCCATACATCATGTCGTAGCACACCGTGCGGCCCGCCTTGACGAGGCTGTCGGCGATCGGCGGCAATTCACCGGCCAGGCTAGCCGAGGTGGCATTGATGATCACATCCACCGGCTCCTGCAACCAGGCAAATCCGCTGGCCGCCACCGGGCCCAGTTCATCGAACTCCCGCGCCAGCTGCTCGGCCTTCTCGACCGTACGGTTGGCAATCACCAACGACTGCGGCTGATGGGCCAGGATAGGTTCGAGCACGCCGCGTACGGCGCCGCCAGCACCCAGAATGAGGATACGCTTGCCGCCCAACTCCACCCCTGCGTTCACCGTCAGATCGCGGACCAGCCCAGCACCGTCTGTGTTATCGCCTTGCAGCGTGCCATCAGGCAGCTTGCTCAGTGTGTTCACAGCACCTGCGCGCTGGGCACGAGGGGTGAGGCTGTCGCACAGGCGGTAGGCTTCTTCCTTGAACGGCACGGTCACATTGGCGCCACTGCCTTGCTTGAAGAAGCCACGTGCGCAATCGCTGAATTCGTCCAGTGGCGCCAGCAGCGTGGCGTATTCGAGGTCCTGCCCGGTCTGTTCGGCGAACAGGCGGTGAATCAACGGCGACTTGCTATGACCGATGGGGTTACCGAAGACAACATACTGGTCCATTTCGATTCCTTGTTTATCCACAGGCTTACTGGCCAAGCCAGTCGCGGTCCTGAAGGAAGTAGTCAGTCAGGCGTGCCTCCTCGGTGCCCGGTGCCGCCTTCCAGTCATAGCCCCAACGCACCTGCGGCGGTAGCGACATCAAAATGGATTCGGTGCGCCCACCTGACTGCAGGCCGAACAAGGTGCCACGGTCGTAAACCAGGTTGAATTCCACATAGCGCCCACGGCGGTACTCCTGGAACTCGCGCTGCTGGGGCGTGAAGGGCGTGTGCTTGCGGCGCTGAACGATCGGCAGGTAGGCCTCGACATAGGCATCGCCAATGGCACGCAGGAAAGCGAAACAGGTATCGAAGTCCCATTCGTTGAGGTCATCGAAGAACAGCCCGCCGATACCACGTGGCTCGCCACGGTGTTTGATGTGGAAGTAGCGGTCGCACCAGGCCTTGTAACGCGGGTATACATCAGCACCGAATGGCGCACAGGCCTGTTCGGCAACACGGTGCCAATGAATGCAGTCCTCGTCATGGCCGTAGTACGGGGTGAGATCGAAACCGCCGCCAAACCACCAGACCGCTTCTTCACCTTCCTTTTCGGCAATGAAAAAACGTACGTTGGCGTGAGACGTCGGCACATGCGGGTTATGCGGGTGAATCACCAATGACACACCTAGGGCCTCGAAACCCCGGCCCGCCAGCTCGGGGCGGTGGGCGCTGGCTGAAGGCGGCAAGCCTGCGCCGAACACATGGGAAAAATTGACCCCACCTTTTTCGATCAACTTGCCGTCACCGATCACCCGCGTGCGACCGCCGCCCCCAGCTTCGCGCACCCAGGCATCCTCGACGAAGCGGGCGCCGCCGTCTTCGGCTTCGAGGGCAGAGCAGATGCGGTCTTGCAGATCGAGCAGGTAGGCTTTCACGGCCTCGGTGCGGCTAGTCATCAGGTCACCAGGAACGGGCAGGGAAGAATTCGCCGCGTAGCATACCACCCCCGGCGCGCCCGCCGCAGTTGACGGCGGTCAAGCAAAGGCGTCCGATAGAAGGCCTTTCCCCGTTCCCGACAACAGGAGTGCGAGATGGCCAAGCGTATTCAGTTCAGCCAGCATGGCGGCCCAGAGGTGTTGCAGCTTGTGGAGTTCGAACCTGCTGCACCGGGGCCCCAGCAGGTACGCGTGCGTAACCATGCCATCGGCCTGAACTTCATCGACACGTATTTTCGCAGCGGGCTGTACTCCCCGCCGTCCCTTCCCAGCGGCCTGGGCACCGAGGCCGCTGGCGTCGTCGAGGCCGTGGGCGAGGGCGTGACCCGGCTGAAAGTGGGTGACCGGGTGGCCTATGGCACTGGCCCCCTTGGCGCTTACAGCGAGGTGCATACCTTGCCGGAAGCCAACCTGGTCAAGCTGCCCGACGATATCAGCTTCGAGCAGGCGGCAGCGGTGATGCTCAAGGGGCTGACCGTGCAATACCTGCTGAAACAGACCTATGTGGTCAAACCGGGTGACGTGATCCTGTTCCACGCCGCAGCAGGCGGTGTGGGTTCCTTGGCGTGCCAGTGGGCCAAGGCCCTGGGCGCCAAGCTGATCGGTATCGTGAGCTCTGCCGAGAAGGCCGAGCGGGCCAAGGCGCTGGGGGCATGGGAAACCATCGATTACAGCCGTGAAGACGTGGCCAAACGCGTGCTGGAGCTGACCGATGGCAAAAAGTGCCCGGTGGTTTACGATGGCGTCGGCGCCGACACCTGGCTGACCTCGCTGGACTGCCTGCAACCTCGCGGGCTGATGGTGAGCTTCGGCAATGCTTCAGGCGCGGTGAGCGGCGTGAACCTGGGCATCCTGTCGCAGAAAGGCTCGCTGTATGTCACCCGGCCGACCCTGGCGACCTATGCAAACAATGCCGAGAACACCCAGGCGATGGCCGATGACCTGTTTGCGATGATCGGCAGTGGCAAGCTGGTTGTGGATATTCAGCAGCGGTATGCGCTGAGCGAGGCGGCCAAGGCGCAAGAGGCGCTGTCGGCCCGTAGGACGGTGGGGTCTACGGTTTTGTTGCCTTGAGGGGGTGAGACTGGGGTAGGGCTTTTAGGGGCCTGCCTTGGGGGTTTCAGCGCCTGTGAGATCGAGCGCCGCCCGCGCGGCGCATCGCGAGCTGCGCTCGCTCCTACGTTTG